>CAXNNF010000126.1:0-4723 GCA_964203455.1 Bacteroidia bacterium | reverse complement strand
CTTCATGAATGATATTTCAATTCAAAAGGATCTTATTGTTTTTCAAAATTGCATGACAAAATCACTGCAAGGTGAACATGTTAACTTAACCGAAGAATTTGGAAATACAGAGCATTGCTCTAATTTTTATGACTTGAATTTCAATCCCATTGTGAATGAATTTGGGAAAGTTCGAGGTGTGGCAGTTTTTTGCCAGGATATTACAGAACGTAAGAAAATTGAGCGTGAAATTTTAGAAGCGAAGTTTGAGGCAGAACGAACGGCCAATGCTAAAAGTGAGTTTTTGAGTAACATGAGCCATGAAATTCGCACTCCAATGAACGCGATTATTGGATTGTCGGAATTACTCTTGAAAGAAACTTTGAGCGATAAACAACTTGAAAATTTAAAATCCATAAAGTATTCTGCCGATAATCTTCTAGTTATTATCAACGACATCCTGGATTTCTCTAAAATAGAATCTGGTAAAATGGAATTTGAAGAAGTCAATTTTGACTTAGAAAATAAAATTCATGAGATCCGTAAAACCTTCATCTTCAAAGCGGAGGAAAAAAATATAGGATTGAAGTTTAGATTAAGTGATCGGGTTCCAAAATTTCTAATTGGAGATCCATTTCGATTGAATCAGATTCTACTCAACCTTTTAAGTAACGCTGTTAAATTCACCAAGGAAGGAACAGTTTCACTTTTTATTGATCTTATTGAAGAATCGAACGAATCCGTTAAACTGAAATTTGATGTTATAGATACTGGAATTGGTATTCCTAAAGATAAATTAGCCTCGGTTTTTGAAAGTTATACGCAGGCATATACTGATATTACACGACGATTTGGGGGCACAGGATTAGGTTTGGCCATTACGCGTCAACTTGTTACCATGCAAAATGGAGAGATTTCACTGGACTCTCAATTGGGAAAAGGAACCACTTTTACAATCAAACTTGAATTTCTAAAAGGAGTAGAAATCGAACAAGCAAGCAAAGATGAAGTAATCGCAGAGCTTCTGGAAAAACGAGATTTTAATGGTGCTCATGTTTTATTGGTAGAAGACAATATCATGAATCAATTTGTTGCTAATCAAGTGCTTGAATTGTGGAATATCAAAGTTGACTTCGCGAACAACGGATTGGAAGCAGTCGATAAATTAAAAATAAATGATTATGCTTTGGTATTAATGGATTTGCAAATGCCAGTGATGAGTGGATATGAAGCAACCAGTTTCATCAGAGACAAAACAAACCGTCTGCGAAACCCCAAAATCCCTATTATCGCCTTAACTGCCGATGCCTTCCCTGAAACGAAGAAGAAAGTAATGGAATCGGGAATGAACGATTTCGTGACAAAACCACTTGAACAAACAGATTTGTATAATAAAATTAAGCAGCACATGCTCAAACTGGTGCTCAAATAAAACACAGGAATGAATACATTTACAAGCGCCAGAGTCTTTACTTTGGCGCTTGTGTTTTATACGTATGCCAAATCAATCGATTAACCTGAGGGTCATAAATTCCAATGATTGGGACTTGTTGCTTCGCATTGAACATAGTCCGGATTCTCGAAATTACACAACGCTCCAAATTCCCTCTGAAGAGGAACTAAAGGATTACCTTCATTCAACGCATGACTTTTATACGTATAGTCAAATTCGATTTGTTATTGAATCAAATGGGGTAGGGGTTGGTTTTCTCGATTTTTCAGATGCATCCATTGATTTTAGATTCGCATCCATTGGAATATACGTGTTGCCCGAATACCGGAAAAGACATGTTGCATTGGATGCAATTGGTATGTCCTTGACACTTGCAAAAAATTATGGCATCGAAAAGCTTTTGGCTTTTGTTGAACCTCTGAATAAGGCAAGTATAAATTTGTTTTTACAAGCCGGTTTTCGTTATTCCGAATCAATCAATGCATACCAAGTGTATTCATATAATTTAATTGAAGATATTTGATGTAATCCAACCTAAGCAATCAACGAAATAAGATCATTTTTGAAAACATTCCTCATTGTATTTACTGTTGTTGCTTTTGCATTTTTTTCGTTTTTCTGCAGTTCAGAGAAATCTAATTTGCCCAACGAAACCTATCTTAATTTAAACGATACCGTTGATTATGTTGGGATGGAAACCTGCAAACAATGCCATCCCGGAATACACAGTACATTCTCAGAAACTGGAATGGGTAAGTCCTTCGATAATGCATCTAAAAGTAAAAGCGCAGCTAATTTTAATCAAGTGCATCGTGTGTATGATAAAGCACTCGATTTTTGGTATACTCCATCTTGGGTAAATAATGAATTATATATCACAGAGTATCGACTAAACGGGACAGATACAATTCATCAGAAGCGTCAAAAGATTGATTACATCATTGGTTCTGGCCAACATACAAACTCTCATCTTTTTAAAATTAATGGCTTCACGTTTCAAGCACCTCTAACTTATTATACACAAGAAAAAAAATGGGATTTGCCTCCAGGTTTCGAAAATGGTAGAAGTGACCGTTTCGATCGAATTATTGGTTTGGAATGTATGAGTTGCCATAATGCTTACCCCAAAATGGTAAGAGGATCTGAAAACAAATACCTGAACATACCAAAAGGCATCGATTGTGAACGTTGTCATGGGCCAGGAGAAATTCACGTTGCTCAAAAACAACAAGGAATTCTTGTCGATACATCTAAAGCAATCGATTATTCCATTGTGAATCCTGGGAAGCTTTCGGTCGATTTGCAATTCGATTTATGCCAACGTTGCCATTTACAAGGAAATGCTGTACTTAAAAACGGTAAGTCGTTTTTCGACTATAAACCCGGGATGAAACTTTCGGATGTAATGAACATTTATCTGCCAAGATATGAGGGAGATGAAAACTCGTTCATCATGGCTTCACATGCCGATCGCTTAAAACAAAGTGAATGTTTCAAAGTAATGTCCGATCGAGCAGGGAATGCCAATTCGCTTCGACCTTATAAAAACGCTCTAACTTGTGTTACTTGCCACAATCCTCACATTAGTGTAAAAAATACCGACGAAAACGCATTTATCCAAAAGTGTAAATCCTGCCATAGTACTAATAAAAACAATGAATGCACCGAGAAAAAGGAAGTTCAGCTACTTAGTAAAAATAACTGTATTTCGTGTCACATGCCACTAAGTGGTTCGAAGGATATTCCGCATGTGCGCATTCACGATCATTATATACGAAAGCAACCTGCTAAAATGGATAATTCTTCATCCAAGAAGTTTAAAGGCCTCAGTTGTATCAATGATTCCAAACCCGATAGCTTGAGTATTGCCAGAGCGTATATGCAGCAATATGAGAAATTCGAATCCAATAATTCATACTTACTCGATAGCGCTTCTTCCTATTTGAAATACAATAACAATGCGTCTATGAAAGCGAAATTTCATGAAATTATTTTGCTTCATTATTTGCAAGCCGATTATCCCTCTATCCTTAAGTTGGTAAATGCCATTGGATCTTCATTCATCGTTTCGGAAATTTATGGGAAGCAAAGTTGGAGTAACCGTGAAGCATGGACCGCTTATCGCGTTGGAGAAGCTTATGCCAATGCACAACAAATCAATAAGGCCATGTTATGTTATCAGGCAGCCTATTATTTAGCGCCACATTATTTCGAATTCGCCAATAAGTACGGTGCATCGGCAATGCAGAATAACAAGAAGGAGCAAGCGAAATTAGTCTATGAAAAGCTAGTAAAGGAATCTCCATTTTATGCGCCTGCTTGGTCCAATTTGGGATATATTTTTCTTTTGGATGGTGATGTGAAACGTGCTGAGAATTTCTATCGTAAATCGCTTGCCCTCGATCCTGATTATCAACCTGCTTTGCTCAATTTAGTTGGGCTTCATTTATATCGCAATGAAGTAAATGATGCCAAAAACTTGCTTCAGGCGATTATTAAAAAACATCCATCAAATAGCCAAGCGCAAGAAATCTTGAAAACACTTAAATAATATTACTGTATTCATATCGGTAAACATTATTTTTGGCCACCCAATGAATACAAAACGTCCAACAAAATCAAAGAAGCGCTCGGGGCCCAAACAGAAACCCTATTCATTCAAACGGATCATTATCTCGTTTGCGATTCTTGTTTTTTTATCGCTTTGTATCTCTTTTAGTTATTTCTATTCGCGTATTTTCAGTCCCAATCTCATCATAGAAGGGAAATTGTCGGAGTACATTTACATTAAATCCTCGGATTCTTTTGATGATGTGTTGAATCAACTTTCCAATCGAGGAATGCTTAAAAATAGAGAATCATTCATTTGGCTTTCTTCCTTTATGGATTATCAAAAGAAAGTAAAACCGGGGCGATATAAAGTAAAGGATAGAATGACGAACCGGGAATTGGTCACATTGCTGCGTTCGGGCAAACAAGAACCGATTCGCATTACATTTCAGAATATTCGAACGAAACAGGCATTAGCTGGTAAAGTTGGTCGAAATCTAGAAGCCGATTCAAGTTCAATGATGGAAATTTTGAACGACAATAAAATTTTGGAACGCTATGGTTTAGATTCATCCAAAGCATTATCGCTTTTTTTGCCTGACACCTATGAGTTTTACTGGAATACAACGGCCCCAGAATTTGTCGATAAGTTTGGTGAGTCCTATTTGAAATTCTGGAATGAGGATCGCAAGAATCAAGCTGCAACTATCGGGTTGAGTCCTGGTGAAATTTCTATCATTG
>CAXNNF010000125.1:0-4726 GCA_964203455.1 Bacteroidia bacterium | reverse complement strand
TTAACCGGATTATATTTTTACTATCCTTAAAAGCAGCAAAACGCCTATCAATTCTACGATTTACGATCCAAACGACTTCTTTATCACAAGTTAAAATCCATTGTTCTTCTCGCTCCTGATGAAGCAATTTACTATCGGTAAAATAATCGCTTAAAAGCTTGCGACCATTCATGCCGGAAGGCCAGAAAAAATCACCTTTTTGCCACTTTCTAAAGCTCAATTCTCCCTGAATTTTATCGACCAAGACCCAGGCCTCATTTTTAGTCGCAAAGCCAATATCAACAGGTATTTCATCAAAATACTCGAGTACTATTTCTGGTTGATGAACATTCTCTTCCGCCGAAACCTTTGTAACCACCTTATTAACAGAAAGATAAACTCGGTTTAATTGTACTGAATACCCTCCAGTCTGAAAGTGTTGAATATGGGTATTTGTAAGGTTTTGCACTATACATCCACAAAGTCGCCAAGAAAAACCGTATTTTTTTAACAGTTCATGAATCAAAAAATGTGGTTTTGCCTCATTCATTAAATCGATTTTCAATACCGTAAACCCATGCTCTGTTTGGTTTACATGTGTTTCTATCCAAGCATGTGTAAATGAAGAAAGTTGCGATTGTTCCGATTTCAAACGTCCGACAGATTCTAAGACCATCTGTAAATAATTCGCCTGTACGTTCTTCAGTTCTGGGAGGAGATTTAAGCGAATTGCATTGCGTAAATACTTATCCGATTGGTTGCTTTTATCTTCTCTCCATGTTAACTTATATGCTTGTGCATATTCGAGCAACGTTTCTTTCGTGAAATCTAGAAGCGGTCTGAAATAAATCCCGCTTTGTTCGCTCATTCCCGACAGGCCCTCACTTCCACTTCCTCGTAATAGCTTTAAAAAAAAGGTTTCAATTTGATCGTCCGCATGATGGGCTAGAAAAATGGCTCTTAAATGGTGCTTCTTTTCAAGTTTCGAAAACCAATCATACCGAATCCGTCTTGCGGCCATTTGCAAGGATTCATTTGGATGATAAAGTATGCTGTTTTTTGCATCAAAAACTTCTACTTCCCATTCATACATTTCGGCTAGTTGACGCGCAAGGGCTTCATCTTTTTCGGAATCGTCATGGCGTAAGCCATAATTTACATGCGCAATGAAGCCAGAGAATCCCGATTTTGAAAGTAAATCAAGAAGCACAACCGAATCTAGACCACCGCTCAAAGCAAGCATGAAAGGCGCATCTCCGACAGGAAAATTAAATGCCTCAAGTTTAAGTTGAAAATTTTGCAGTAGATCGCTCATCGAACTAAACTTTGAAGAAGTGCCTCTGCTTTTAATAGACATTCATTGTACTCTGATTTTGCATTGGCTTTATGCGTAATAGCACTTCCAGTTGAGAATGAGAGATATCCATTTGTTTGATTCCATGTAAACGAACGAATCATCACAGCGAAATCGAAATTTCCTTCGGCTGTAAAATACCCCAATGCACCAGAATAAATCCCTCGTCGAAATGTTTCCGTTTCTTCTGCTAGTTGCATCGCGCGTATCTTGGGCGCACCTGTCATAGAACCCATGGGAAATGCCTTCATTAAAGCATCTATTCCTTTGGTTTGATCTTCCAGTTCTGCTTGAATCGTTGAAATCATATGCAGAACCGTTGCAAATGGATAAATCTCACACAACTCTTTCACTAGGACACTTCCTGATTTTGCATAATGCGTAAGATCATTCCGCACCAAATCAACAATCATCACATTCTCGGAGCGCTCCTTTTGATCGTTTTTCAATTGAATGCCTGCTTTTTTATCCAGCTCTGCATCTCCTGTTTTTCGAATGGTTCCTTTAATGGGCTGTGAAATTAATGTGTTTCCTTGCTTGTTCAGGAATCGCTCAGGACTTGAACCCATTAGCCAAACGTCATCGTTTTTCATCAAAACGGCAAATGGCGCAGGCGAACGTTCATTGAGTTTTTGAAACACGGACACTGGATCTAAGTCGGCCACGTGTGCGCGAAATTGCATGCAATAGTTAATTTCATAAATATCACCGAGCGAAATATGGTTTTGAAGCCGATTAAAATACTGTGTGTATTGTTCTTCGGTCAAATTGGATTTCATTTCGATTGCATCAAAAGCTTTTGCTCTATTCACTTCCGCTTGATCCATTTTATCAAAAATCAAGTTTCCAAATTCAATCGAATTACCAGCGCGATCTTCCCCAATGATAAGTTCGGGTTCAAAAAAAGAAAGCAGCGGGAAATTCGTTAAATCGGAATTGTCTGAGGATAAATTCTCCAAGTTGTTTTTCAAGTCATACGTTAAAAAACCAGGAATTATAGGTGTATTGCCTGTCGTTTTTAAAAACGATTTCAGTTTTTCCCAAGGAGATTCTTCTTCTTTATTTAGTGTTAATGTGTTCGTATTTCCCGCCAATAAAACCCATGAAAATCGCCCATAGCAATCGTCATAACCATTCGATTCTAACAAATACACATGTTTGAAGGAATGTGACAATGTTCTAAATAAAAGAATACGATCTTGAAAAGTCGGTTTCATAGTTGATTCGTGTGCGAAGTTACGAAGGCATTTCACATTCGTGTAAATCTATCAACAAGTCATACCTTGAAAAATCAATTTTTTAATTTAAAACGATTGTAGATTTTGCTTAGGTTTGAGCATCGACATGAAAATTTTCTATTTCCCCGGACATTATTATTTATTTATTAGGAACGTTTTTCGTAAACCGCAACGTTTCGGATGGTTTCGTAAGCAATTGTTGTATGAAATCAATTCCTTGGGAATAAATTCATTGCCCATCATTACTATTATTTCCCTTTTTATGGGAGCAGTTATTACCATTCAAACGGCCTTTAATATTGACAGTCCTTTTATTCCGCTGTATGCTGTTGGCTTGGCCACGCGGGATTCCATTATCTTGGAGTTTTCTCCAACTATTATCAGTTTAATATTAGCAGGTAAAGTGGGGTCGAGCATCGCTTCGGAGATTGGTACGATGCGCGTTACAGAGCAAATCGATGCCCTTGAAATTATGGGGATAAATTCATCTTCGTATTTGGTTTTACCTAAAATTATTGCAGCCGTTCTAATCAATCCATTTCTGATTATTCTGAGTATGTTTCTTGGAATTGCAGGCGGTTGGTTTTTTGGAGTTATTGCTGGAAGTGTAACAACTACAGAATATCTGTATGGAATTCAATATGCTTTTAGACCCTTCTATATTTTTTATGCACTAATAAAAACATTGTTCTTCGCGTTTATCATTACGTCTATTTCATCTTATTATGGATATTACACTTCGGGAGGAGCTTTGGAAGTAGGAAGCTCAAGTACAAAAGCGGTTGTTTACAGTAGCATTTTTATTTTGGTGGCGAATTATATTCTCACACAATTGTTATTGGCATGATCGAAGTAAAAAACATCTGTAAAACCTTCGATGACCGAATGATTCTCGATCATGTAAATGTTACGTTCGAAGAAGGAAAAACAAATTTGGTAATTGGAAGTAGTGGCTCCGGAAAAACGGTGTTGATAAAGTGTTTAGTTGCGCTTTACCAAATTGATGAAGGCAGTATTTTGTACGATGGTCGTGATTTTTCAATGATAGAAGAAGACCAGCGTCGTGATATACGCAAGGAAATTGGAATGGTATTTCAAGGAGGAGCTCTCTTCGATTCACAAACAGTGGAAGAAAATGTTGCTTTTCCTATTCAAATGTTCGGCAATATGAGCGCTGAAGAATGCCGAAACCGTGTAAATTTTTGCTTGAATCGTGTAAATTTAACCAACGCCAACAAACTATTCCCATCTCAATTGAGTGGAGGAATGAAAAAACGGGTGGCAATTGCTCGGGCCATAGCACTTAATCCTCGTTACCTGTTTTGTGATGAGCCTAATTCGGGCCTCGATCCTAAAACCTCTATCGTCATTGATAATTTGATTCATGAAATTACGGCTGAGTTCAACATCACTACCGTAATAAATACACATGACATGAATTCGGTGTTGGAGATAGGGGATAAAATCATTTACCTAAACAAAGGACAAAAATGGTGGGAGGGAGACAAGCAAGCTATTTTAGAAACCGACAACCAAGAAATTAACGATTTTGTTTATGCCTCTGAATTGTTTAAACGCATTCGCAAGGCGTCCAGATAAACATGCAACATCCGAAGGATATTTCGATAAACGATTTTACGTATCCGCTTCCGGATGAGAAAGTTGCCCGATTTCCCCTTGAAGAAAGGGGCGCTTCCAAATTACTCGTTTTCAGGAATGAGACTATTTCAGATCAATCATTTTGTGATTTACCCGATCTTTTTTCGAAAGACGATCTTCTCGTTTTTAATCAAACCCGCGTCGTACAAGCAAGATTATTCTTTCATACAACTGCTGGAGCAAAAATTGAGGTTTTTTGTTTAGAACCATTAAACAATAAAACCATTCCCGAAGCCATGCTTGATCAAGCTGAATCGCGTTGGTTATGCATGGTTGGTAATGCCCGAAAATGGAAAGATGCAGAAATATTGCGTTTAGAGATTAAGCAAAATGGACTTGAATACATCGACATTAAACTTATTGAAAGAACGAACGATGGTTTCGCGATTCAATTTAATTGGGCCGATTCAAATATAAGTTTTGCTGAACTATTAGATTTTGCTGGATTTCTTCCATTGCCCCCTTATTTAAAAAGGGATGCAGATAATATTGATAA
>CAXNNF010000124.1:0-4738 GCA_964203455.1 Bacteroidia bacterium | reverse complement strand
AATATCCATAAAACAATCTCATGAAAAAGCACTCTACCAGACTATCACATAAGGTAAAAACTAAAACGAGTATCCGCTATCGTTTTGTAGCAGTTACAGGAGCTCTCGCAGTTGGAGTTTTCTCCCTTGCTCTCATATACGATATGCTTGGAACAGCAGAAGTATCGGTTGCAAACAATCGTGTAAACGGTATAGAAACACTCGCTGAATTTAAGTTCCGTAAAGAAATTCAATTCGATCAAAGTCAATTATCAGCCAATGCATCCTTGAAAGATTTTCCAGTGATGATTAACATCCAGGACAATGACTTAAAATCGGTTTCCAATGGAGGAAATGTGATCAGTGATCAAGGATTCGATATTCGATTTACCAAGTCAGACGGTGTTTCATTATTGGACTATGAAATTGAGTCGTATAATCCTCAAACCGGAGAATTAATTGCTTGGGTGAAAATGGATGAATTAAACAGTGCCAAAACCGACCCAGTATATATTTATTTCAGCAATAAATTTGCAGCCGACGAAAGTTCTCAAAACGCCTGGAATAAAACGTATCGTGGTGTTTGGCATTTGAAAGGAGCTTTAAGTTCGAAGATTCCTCATTCAAACCAATTTGCACAACAAGTAAATCCAGCTGGCGACAAAGAAGTTTACATCGCAGCAGAGAAAAATTCAAGTCAGTTTGCTAATTTAAATACAGCCGAAGATGTTGAAATAACTGGAGCTCTCACCGTATCAGCATGGGTTTATTTGAACGATAAAAAAGAGCAAACTATTATTTCGAAATACAGCGATTTTAATGGTGGATATCGATTGGGAGTTAATAAAGACCATCGTCTCGAATTTTGGATTAATAATGAAAATGCAGAACATGCATCCATCGGTGGAAAAATTGGCTCCGAACTTTTAAAGAATCAATGGTATCATATTGCAGCAGTTTATTCGGATGCGGGAGATTCGATGGCAACTTACATTAATGGGAAACTTGATCAATCAACAAAGACAGAAATTAGCTTAGCTGGAAGTTCTGAGGCATTGCAGATTGGTAGGGAACCGGCAAGAAAAATCTTCTACTTCGGCGGTTTATTGGACGAAGTTCATTTAAGTAATGTTGCAAGAAATACAGCTTGGATTCAAGCAGAATATGCTAGCGAAGTAAATCCGAAATTGTTTGCAAAAGCAGGTGCAACGGAAGTTATCGAACAACAAATATCGATGAGTTTATTAACCTTCGAGGGCGAAGCTCAAGGAAGTACTGTTGAATTGAAATGGCTTACTGCTATTGAAATAGAAAATGAAAAGTTCACTGTAGAACGCTCAAACGACGGAACGAATTTCGAACCCGTAGGAACAAAGCCAGGAGCTGGAAACAGTAACGAAGTATTGAGTTATTCGTTTAGAGATAATAACCCGCCACTTGGCACAAATTATTATCGTGTAAAACTAACTG
Organism: Bacteroidia bacterium; assembly: GCA_964203455.1. Lineage (GTDB taxonomy): Bacteria > Bacteroidota > Bacteroidia > M30B66 > M30B66 > CALQRR01. Next base: position 3,289 of record CAXNNF010000124.1, on the reverse strand, counting down.
GATCGGCAGGGGACGAATATTCGATGATAACACCTGTAAATGTGGAATCGGCAGGTGAAGCAAACATTCAAATATTACCTGCACAACCCAACCCATTTCACAAAGATTTTCAAGTAGAATACAGTGTTCCCAATAATGGATTAGCTAAAGTAAAACTCATGAGTTTAAGCGGCGAAGTAATTCATCAGGAAGAAGTAAGCTGTGATAAATCTTCAATGAAACAATTCGTTTTCAAAGATGAAAAAGGATTAAAACCAGGCGTGTATCTCTTCAGCGTTGCGCAAGAAGAAGAATCCAAAATGGTAAAATTGATAAAACGTATATAAAACTTTTCTAACCTCAACTTTAAAAGCCCTGATGCACTTAACTGCTCAGGGTTTTTTATTTAACGAAAAATGATTAAGAATTATTAATTAAAGCAATAATTCTTACGCACAAAGAATTGAATTTACGGATGATATTATTGCTATAAATCATGATATCATTCACATTTAAGTATTTCTCAAAGGAATCAAAAGCTCTTTTCTTACATAAGTAAATCGTACTGGATTTATGAAATATTCGAACGAAACAGCTGAAATATATTTACGTATCAATAAAAAAAAGCAATTCAATAAACATGAAAATCAATTCAATCGATACATCGATTCATTCTATGAAGTATTTAATCTTATTGATGTTTATTTCCTTAATCGGAACTTCCGTAAATGCTCAAGGTAAAATGGGTAAGGGACTTATTGGAAGTGCGGAATTAATTCCAGATAATTCCAATTTATTTGTTTCATTTTCTCCAGTATTTACTGGAGGTAAAACATATGTTCGCTGGTTAGTTTCGAACGATGAAAAAGATGGGATTTTTATTGTTGAACGATCGACTGACGGAGTTGAGTTTGAAGCTTTAGGCTTTAAAGACCGCGTGGGGTCTCCTCTTTGTGTTAACTTATTTTATTCGTACGTTGATGAAGTTCCATTGGCAGGACAATCCTATTATCGAATTATGTCGGTTGGAACAGACCAAACATTTACATACAGTGAAGTGCTGCGTGTTCAAGGAGAAATAATTTCAACGCCAATTGACAATTCTGCAATAAACACATCAGAATAAAAAAACTGTAACCCAATTACAATGTATTCGTATCCTCAATTGATGCGAATAATGCGTTATAAATAATAACGAGCGCACATCGATAATTCTGTTCATGAAAAGAAAACTACGTGTTCGTACAAGTAATAAATTAAGACTAAGTAATCGATTAAAACTCGTTTATTCGGGAGCGGTTTTATCTGTATTACTGATATCTGGATGGCTTATCTATTTAAATTTCACAAAGCCGAAAGAAGGTTATGCAAATGACAAAACGCCATTATTAGATTTTAGTTGGAAAAGAAAAATTCAATTCGTAGATCAATTAATTAAAGCGGATGAAATACTAACCGATTTCCCATTATTAATTAACATACGTGATCCTGAATTTCGTTCCATAAAATATGGTGGTAAAGTGATTCATCCCAATGGCTATGATATTCGGTTTACAAAGTCAGATGAAAAGACACTACTCCCATCGCAAATTGATAGCTACAATGCACAAACTGGCGAATTGGCTGTTTGGGTTTTGTTGGATACGTTATCGGCAAAGTGCAACAAGGATTTAACTATTTTTTACAGTAACGCAACAATCCGATCTGAACTTCCTTCTATTTTATGGAACGGAATTTACCGAGGAATATGGCACATGAATAACTTGCATGCCTCAAATAATCGCAAGTTTATTGCTACCTCTTTTGGCACCAATGAATATGAGGGAAAAATTGGAAAAGCAAGATTGTTCGAAGCATCACGCAATGATGCTGCCTTTTTCCCAAGTTCGAATGATTTTAATTTAACAAACAATTTTAGTTTTTCTGCTTGGATAAAGTTAAACGAATTAGGCCGAGAGCAAGTTGTTTTTTCTAACGAAGACGGCATATCTGGAGGTTATAAATTCTACATATCGAAAAACAACAAATTGGATATCGAGTTTATTGATGTTTCAGGAAAACATATTTCTATTTCTCAATCATCCGAAGGAATAAAATTAGAAAAAGATAGGTGGTATTTTATTTCAGGGGTTTATTCAATGAAAGAAAATAGACTGACGACCTATTTAAATGGACAATTGGACCGCAAAATATCCATCATTGAATCACCAGGAAGTTCAAGTTCCGGCCTACAAATTGGAAGAGAATTAAACAACAATCAAACGTATTTTAATGGGATTATCGATGAGGTTCGCATTTCTGCTGAAGCATATAATGAATCGAGATTTGCAGCTGAATTTAAAAACCAATCCTTGGGGGAGAAACTTTTCAAGGTATTCAATTCAGAAAAAATTGAACTGAGCACACTTTCACTAAAGCGCAACAAAGCTGGAATAAACGAACTCAATGCTCTTGAAACTTCCAATCAAAAAAATGCCAATAATTTACACGCAAAGAAGTTGTATTTATCCAATCAAGCTCCAGGAACATTAACTTCGAGTATTGAAGCACTTCAATCGAGAATGGATTATATTCGACGAGTTTCAAACGAGAACCTTGATTAATAAAAGAATACAAGAAGCTTAAATCAATTGGTTTTATAAATTGATGCTGAAAAAGCGCAGTTGAAGCAATTATCTATTATTGCGATTATATCTGAATCCACCACCATCACCAAGATTAAATTTCACGAAAATTTCGCTTGCACCAAGTCTGTTTGAATTGGATGTTAAATTTGAAACGGTAAAATCGTAAGCATATCCCAATGAAAATTGATCCCAATCAACAGATAATCGACCAATGTATGAATCTTTTAATCGAGTAAATAAACCAAGTGAGATGGATAGAGGTCGTTCATTTCCTGTATAATTTGATCCGCTATTAAACTTGTATTTATAGGTTGTGCCAAATAGAATCTGCGAAAAGCTTCCTTGCCTTTGATAATAGAAACCGGGCATAATAACTCCGTCTGTTCCATTAATTGATATTTCAGCATTTGCAAAAGCTGTATACCGAAGGGGTAATCTTTCTGATTCGAGCTCAATAAATGAATTGTTCGGTCTTGAGAGATGATATGCAGCAATACCAATATTTACTCGTTTGTCTGCATTTTTTGCAACTCCTTTTACTTTCCTATAATACGAATACAAAAGCCCAGCTCCTGCATCAAAATATCCAAATGATTGGTTATTAAAATCCTCTCCACTTGATATACTAGAATTGTAATTTAATCCATCGAATTGGGATGTCCATTTACCATCTATATTATCAA
>CAXNNF010000123.1:0-4782 GCA_964203455.1 Bacteroidia bacterium | reverse complement strand
AATTACGAATTATCAATTACGGATTACAAATTACGGATTACAAATTACGGATTACAAATTACGGATTATCAATTAGTAATATCTCTTTGTCATTTGTAATTCCCAATTCGTAATTCCCAATTTGTAATTCACCTTCCCCCATTGGTAATTCCCAATTCGTAATTCACCCTCCCCATTCGTAATTATCAATTCGTAATTCGTAATTAAATTATTCGTCTTTCCAATTTAACCTATCTGCTGGAGAAAATTGCCAAGGCGCGCCGTTGTTTTCCACGTTTGTAAACATGGCACTTAAGGATGCCGGTGGAGCACTTTCTTCCATAACCAATTGACGTCTTAAATCAACGATAATACTTAATGGGTCGATATTCACTGGACATGCTTCAACACATGCATTGCAGGTTGTGCAAGCCCAAAGTTCTTCTGGACTGATGAAGTCGTGCAATAGACTTTTCCCATCCTCTTTGAATTCGCCTTTGTTGACATCGATGTTTTTCCCAACCTCTTCCATTCGGTCGCGGGTTTTCATCATGATTGCCCGTGGACTTAAAAGTTTGCCGGTTTGATTTGCCGGGCATTCCGAAGTACATCGCCCACATTCGGTGCAGGTATATGCATCGAGTAAATTTTTCCAAGTCAAATCTTGAATGTCTTTTGCACCAAATTTTACTGGGCCATCTATTTCAATAGGCACCGCTGAAGGGTCCATCATTAAATTTACCTCATTGGTAACTGCAGCCATATTGCTGAAGCGACCTTTGTTATCGAGGTTCGAATACCAAACATTGGGGAATGCAAGAATTATATGAAAATGTTTGGAGTAGGGAAGGTAGTTCAGAAATGCCAATATTCCCAAAATGTGAAACCACCATGTGAAACGTTCATAAACAATGAGAGAACCATCCGACCAAGAACTAAAAAGCCCTGTAATGACAGAACTAACCGGAAATGAACCAGCTTGAATATAATGTTCAACACCCCGATTTTGAAGTACTTGATCGGCAGCATTCATGGTCAAGAAAGCACTCATCAAAAGCACCTCTATCAATAAAATCAAATTGGCATCGGATCGGGGCCAGCCATTTAATTCATTTTGTCTGAATCGCTTTATATAAATGATGTTTCTGCGAATATAGAAAATGACAACGGCTACTAAAACTCCCAAAGCAAGAAACTCGAAAGAAGCAATTAGGAAATCGTAAAAGCTTCCAAGGAAAGGGGCAAATAATCGGTGGGTTCCTAAAATCCCATCGAGAATAATTTCCAAAACTTCCAAATTGATAATCACAAATCCCACATAAACAAGAATGTGAAGAGATCCAGCAACCGGTTTTACAACCATTTTACTTTGACCAAGAGCCACGCGCGCCATCAATTTCCAACGTTCAGCTTTGCGATCGGTTCTATCGAGCTTGCGGCCCAAATGAATATTGCGAATTATTTTTTTGGCATTGATTGTAAAAAGAGCCGTTGCGGCAATAAATACAATGATAAAAAGTATGTTTTGCAATCCCATTTCTAGCAACAAATTGATTGAACAAATATAACTGCTGAGGTAAACCTATTGTTTTATTTTTTTGATGATTTCTCTTTTTTTCCAAAAACCGAAAAATGAATGTATCGGGATGGATTCGCTTTCATGTCCTCGAGAAGCAAACTCAAATTTTTAGAACTATTGTCGAGATGCACATACAAGGAATCATCGTTTGCCATTTTTCCAAGTGAGCCCTGTCCATTTTCAACATTCTTTAACACCGTTTGCAAGCTCGAAACGGATTGCTGCAAATCAGTCATGGTCTGCTTCACATTGCTTTTGGCAACATCGTCTGCAATTTTATCCAAATTGGTAAATACATTGTTCAGTTTGGCGTTGTTGCTTTTCAAATTCTCCGTAATCGAATTCACATTGCTGAAAATATCGCCGATTCTCTTACGTTCGTTGGTTACAAGCAAGTCGAACTCTGTAACGGTATGCTCAAATTTTAATATAGATGAGTTCACGCTTTCGAAACTACTCGTTAGGCCGTCTTGCGTTTTTCTGCTAAATACCCTGTTCAATCCAGTTAAAACAGTGTCGACTGATCCTGCGAGATTCTCAATCTGTGCCTTAAGGGGTTTTATCGCTTCTTTAATCTCGTCGGTAATGCCACCTTCCCGAACCGCTTTTAGGGTGTCGCCTCTTTCGGCCATAACACTCGATTTACCAAGGGTTAGCTCCAATGTTCGAGTGCCTAATAAATCTTGAACAATGTGTGCTTCCGAATCTTTTGGGATGTTGAGGTCGTTGTTATCAATTAAAAATTTCACAAGTACTTTGTACGATCCTTCTTCCAAGAATCCAACTTTGTCAATAATGCCCACTTGAAATCCATTTACTTGAACGCGAGCAGACGGCATGAGTTGATCTACATTGTCGAAAACGGCGTAATACGATCTCGATGGCGAGAAAATATTTTTCCCTTTGAGGAAATTAAATCCAAAATACAAAAGGAGAATTCCCAATGTTACAACTATTCCAACACGAACTTCACGAGTTAACTTCATATTTTTATTTTCGTAGATTGGGTCAGTTAGGTTGAGTTAATTGAGCTTCTTGCAGAGAAATTCGATTGTTATTTTTAAAGGCAACCACAAATGCATCATCAAATCCGGCTTTTTTTAAATCTGAGAGCAATTTAAGGGCATCTTCTTGTTTATCGCATCTTCCGATGGTATATTTCCAAGATTTATTGAATTTATATTCCCAAACATCTGATCTTCCTTTGAATCGAGAAGATTTTAATGAAATCTTTTCTGGAGATGTATACACCTGAATTCGATAAACAATTCCCGAATTATCGGGCTCTATTGCGGGATTACTATTGCTTGTATTTTCTAATTGTGCCGTCGCATTTTGTTCCGCGGACTTATCTGTCGTTTGATTCCCTTGATCTTCGGCCTCTGGTAATTTTAAATCGTGATTCTCGCTGCTTCCATCAATCCAACTTTTATACGTGTTAAGCGCTCTTAAAATGGCATTGGCTATTTTTTGTTGTCCGGAACTTGACTTTAAATATTTCTCTTCTTCTCCATTCGTAAGAAATCCGGTTTCAATTAATACACTTGGCATTGTAGTTCTATATAAAACAAGAAAACCTGCCTGTTTTACACCTCTATTGTTCCGCATAGCATGGTGCTTAAACTCATGTTGTAATCGATCTGCGAAATACAAACTCTGGTCTAGAAAAGCATTTTGATAGAGTGAAAATATAATATTCGCTTCTGCGCTATTCGGATCGAAGCCATCGTACTTGCGTTGGTAATTATCTTCTTGAAGAATAACCGCATTTTCACGTTTAGCAACATTCAAATTATCATCACTTTTATGCAATCCCATTACAAATGTTTCTGCGCCAAATGCTGCTTTGGGACCGCTGTTACAATGAATACATATGAACAAGTCGGCTTTGTTCTCGTTTGCAATTTGCGCTCTACGATACAACTCCACAAACACATCTGTTTTTCTTGTATAAATTACTTTTACATCGGGGAAATTGGCCTCGATGAGTTTTCCAAGTTTTAAGGAAACGGCCAAAGCAACATTCTTTTCGTAAGCTCCTGATCCATGACATCCGCTATCATGTCCGCCATGACCTGGATCAATAACAATTGTGCGAACTCCCGATTCCCTATGATTTTTTTTATCTGCAAATAAATCTGGGACAAAAGCCAGCGAAATTCCCACTGTTAGTGTGATGAGAATTATACCTAGACGAAGCTTACTTGAGTTTTTCATGATGTCCGGTATACTATTAAATCGGGATTTTAGGGAAATAAATTAGTTTTGCATTCGTTTTCGAAACGGATTTTACAAAATTAATATACAGTAACCTTGCGTTTACGTGTTGAGCTTCGTCAATTAACAACAGTTTTATTCACATTTGTTGCATGGGTCTTTTCTTATGCGCAATCGAATGTGGTCGATTCTCCTAAGAACGATTCATTGCAGTTAAATATTGCTTCAATAGACACATCCAAAAACAAGCAAGATTTGCCTCCTGGCTCACTTAAACCATCGCCAGATGCATTGGATTCGAAGGTTGATTATCATGCGCGCGATTCGATGCGGTTCGATTTGCAAGCCAAAAAAATATTTCTTTATGGAGCAGCTGATGTTAAATACGATAAGATTCATTTAACAGCCGATTACATTGAAATTAACTGGGGGAATAACGTACTTCATGCCGAAGGAAGACCCGATTCTACTGGTCAAATTGTTGGTTATCCGGTTTTTGATGAAGGAAGTCAAACCTTTAATGCCGACCGAATGGATTATAATTTCAAAACCAAAAAAGGAAGGTTAACAGGTATTTTTACACAACAAGGCGATGGTTATTTGCATGGCAGCCAAGTGAAGAAAAACGAGAATGACGAGCTTTTCGTAAAGAATGGAAAATACACCACCTGCAATCTTCCCGATCATCCGCATTTTTATATCAATGCTAGTAAGATTAAAGTCATTCCCAATAATAAAATAGTTTCCGGTCCCGCAAATCTGTGGATTGAAGATGTTCCAACTCCTTTGGCGGTCCCTTTTGGAATTTTTCCGAATAGCACCAAACGAAAATCGGGTATAATTTTTCCAACGTATGGAGAATCTCCGGGTCTTGGATTTTTCCTTCAAGAAGGTGGATATTATTTTGGAATCAACGATTATGTGGACGCATCCATTCGGGGAAATATTTATTCAAGAGGATCTTGGGGTTTGAGTGCCGGAACATCCTACAATTATCGTTACCATTT
>CAXNNF010000122.1:0-4846 GCA_964203455.1 Bacteroidia bacterium | reverse complement strand
TTACTCCAAGCCAACCCAACATTCAAGCTTTCCTTGGAAGGACATACCGATGCGTTAGGAACAGAGGTATACAATGTCGATTTATCTAAAAACCGGGTAAATGCCGTTAAAGACTTCTTGATAATGAACGGAATAAATGCTGATCGAATCATCATCAAACATTTTGGTGAAACCCAACCAAAAACCTCCAACGACACACCATTAGGCCGTCAAGACAATCGCCGAGTAGATGTGATGATTATTAAGTAATCGTTCTACAATATTACCCATTTTTAAGAGATAATTTACGCTCACATTTCCCTTGTGTCGGAACAATTGGTTACATTAAGCTTATCGAGCGCATCTCGACTTGCGCTGATTTACAATCTGATGTATCAATAAATCAATCGATTTTTCAAGAAAATTAATATTTTTTTTTTATAGATAAACCAGTGATTTTCACCTTATATTTACTAAAAATAAATAAAATGAGAAATTTAAATCGTTTAAATACTTTTTTTGCGACCCTTTTAGTAGCAGTATGTTGCTTATTTGCTACTTCGAATAGCTATTCACAAGCACCCGATGGTATCAACTATCAGGCTGTAATTCGAAACTTTTCCAATACATTAGTTGCCAACACCACGATAGCAATTCGTATTCAAATCAAGCAAACATCTGCCTCGGGAACCATCGTTTTTCAAGAAAGACACAGTGTGACCACTTCGCCGCTAGGTGTTGTTAATTTAGTAATTGGACAAGGAACCTTGTTAGGAGGAAACTTTTCAACCATTAATTGGGCGACAGGCCCTTATTTTGTGAGCTTAGGGGTAAGTTTTACCAATGGAAGTACCTACTTAGATTACGGCTCGCAACAATTAATGAGTGTTCCGTATGCGTTATTTGCAAAAAATGCAGGAAATCAATTAAATCAATGGCGCTACGGCACTACCTTACCAGCTGCGGCATTAGGTACCTTGGGTGATTTCTACCTGAACATGACCGACGGAAATGTATATTACAAAACAAACCCAACTACGTGGTTGTTAACCGGTAACATAACCGGACCAGCAGGTGCTGCGGGTGCAACAGGTGCACAAGGAATTCAAGGAATTCAAGGAGTAGCTGGTCCTTCAGGAGCGTCAGGAACAAACGGTGCACAAGGAATACAAGGTGCCCCTGGGGTTCCAGGTCCGCAAGGAATTCAAGGTTTAACTGGCCCAATTGGGGCTGCAGGTTCCAATGGATTAAATGGTCAGAATGCTTTAGTGAAAACAACTTTAGAACCTGCAGGTGTAAATTGTCTTACTGGAGGTGTAAAAGTTGAATTAGGTTTAGATGCCAATAACAATGGAATCTTGGATGCTGCAGAAGTAAATTCGTTACTAACTACGTTTGTCTGTAATGGTCTCACCGGACCTTCCGGTGCACAAGGAACTCAAGGATTAACAGGCGCTACAGGTCTAACTGGACCAACAGGTTTAACTGGTCCTGCAGGTGCAACAGGTGCTCAAGGAATTCAAGGTTTACCGGGAACAAATGGAACAAACGGTGCTGTTGGCGCTAACGGCACAAACGGGTTAACAGCCTTAGTAAAAACAACGGCAGAACTTGCAGGAGCTAATTGTGCCACAGGGGGAACTAAAGTGGAAACGGGCTTAGATGTAAACAACAATGGTGTATTGGATATAGCAGAGGTAAATGCAGCACAAACAACCTTTGTGTGCAATGGCGCAGGGGGAGCGCTTTCAAATGGAAATGCACAGGGTCAGATGTTGTTTTGGAACGGAACTTCATGGATGAATCTTGCACCTGGGATAACGGGTCAAACTTTGACTTTTTGTTATAATGCTCCACAATGGGGACCTTGTTTACCTCAAATATCAACAATTGCCGTCACAAATATCCTGGGATATACAGCGTCATCAGGTGTTAATATTACCGCAAATGGAGGGAATAGCATTACATCCGCTGGAATTTGTTGGAGTGTAAATCCGAACCCAACAATCCTTAATTCCATCAATACTAATGGAAACTTTAGCGGTACAACAGCATTAAATTTATCTAATTTGATACCTGGAACAACATATTATATAAGAGCATATGCTACAAATGCTGGAGGTACCGGATATGGTAATCAACTAACTTTTATTACAGGAGCCGCTTTACCTACTGTTTCTACAATTGCCGCTTCCAACATTACGTTTAATTCTGCGATTGTTGGAGGAAATGTATCGAATGACGGTGGGGCACTCGTAACATCAAAAGGAGTATGCTGGTCAACCTCTCAAAACCCTACGCTAGCAAACAGTAATTTAATAATTGGTTCAGGGTTAGGAAGTTTCAACGATACAATTACTGGCCTATCAGGAAATACCACCTATTATGTTCGGGCTTTTGCAACAAATAGCAGTGGGACTGCTTATGGGAATCAAGTGAGTTTTATTACATTTTCAACACCATCCTCCCAATCTTGTTCCGGTTGGAATGGAGTCCCAATTACGAGTTCGTTAATGGGAATTAATGGTTATATTGTTGCAACCATAAATCAAAGTATTGATTTATTTATGGATGATAATGCATCTCCAATGATGATTTGTGGATGTTCTTATTTTACAATTCCAGCCAACGCATTAACAATAAATTCTAATTGTATTTCTAACGATTATATTTCACAGACAATATCATTTAATCAGCCCGGGACTTATACGATTACTGGGCAAAATGGCGATTGTAACGCAATGACATATTGTACAGTTACCATTGTCGTTAACCCGTAAAATATAAAACATGACCAACCCCAAATTCACATCCTTATTAAAGGACCCGGAGATAAAGTTTACGATTATTTTGGGTTCAGGATTTCACCGACAAGCGTTAGGCAGCAATTCTATACTCAGTAATTGGGAGAAATTATTAAATCAGTATGATTCTGATTTAAAGTTAACTGGGTTTTATCCCTTGGATTATGAGCAATTGGTTGTTCAACGAACCGGTAAGCAAGAAAATGAAAATTCTCTTCATAAAGCAGCGAATGAAATGGAAAAATTTATTTCCGAAGAAATTTGCTTTGACTTGTCATGTGCTCAGGATAAAGCCCTCAAATTTTCCCAAAAGAAATATCCAAAAGAAATTTTTAATCCTAAAAAAGTTTCTGATGTAATCTCATTAAACTTTGACACTACCGCTGAGGTCCTTTGTTCTGAATTAGCGAAAGTTAAAGAACCGATTTATAAATCCTATAAATTTCATTCAGCGAAAAATGCTGATATTGAGGTGCCTTATTGGGAAGTTTCGTTCGCTGAAAATGAAATAATTCGGTTTTGGCATCCACATGGTTCAATGCATGACAAAGAGAATTTGACACTAGGTATAAGAGAATATTCTAAACGAATTCAAACAGTTGAACGCTTAAGAAACTATTCCATTTCTGAAAATCATATGGATCAAATCTCATGGTATCGTCAATTAACACATAACCCAGTTTTAATACTTGGTGCTGAAATGTCGAAAGATGAATGGGATTTATGGTTTGCACTCGTCAATCTTGAACGAAATTTTGCGAAAAAAGAAAACCAGCAATACAACTACCCCATCTTCCAAATGCGCGAATGTGAGTGTAAAAACGATTCCCAACACCAATGGTTTGAGCCGCTTTTTACTGGAATGAAATTCGATGAACAATGGAAAAAATTAGAAAAACTATTTAAAAAATAACCCATGAAACATATTTTAACCTTTAGTTTCCTCTTACTTTTTGGAACATTCTTTTCTCAAGGGAACTTGCAGTTTAACCAGGTAATTACATATACGGGAACATTTTGGGGTAATTTATCTCTTGGAACTGTTCCTAATGGGAAAGTTTGGAAAATTGAAGCTAGATCAACAGATATTAATCAAATTAACACCTTCATAAACGGATTCAGATACGATTTTATTTTTGGGAATAGTGTTGGAGTTGTAATTAATAATCAACCAATGTGGTTAAAAACAGGTGATATCCTTTCCATTACAGCGCCGTGTTGTGTCAGCCGCGATTATTTCTTCAGTATTTTAGAATTCAACATTGTACCATGATTTCTTGATATCGCATTTTGAGATATCAAATTTAACCATTCTTAGGTGATAAGTTGGAACATGAAGTCAACAGGAAATCGTTCTAAATTTCGTTTAACTTGTTCATTTAATCGACTCGTTGGAAAGCTTCCCAATAAGCACATCGAGAGAAGCACATCGCCTCCTCTGCTTCTGCGGAGCGGAGGATCAATAGAAACGTTAGCTAAGAGACTCGACTTGCGATGATTTCCAATCTGATGAACCAATAAAAAGGTACAATTTGCTTTTTTATATAGCAATAAAATTGTATATTTGCTTTTATAAGAAGCAAAATGGAAAGATTAGTAGAAAAATCAGCACGCAAAATAAACCATGTGTCAATGGTATTTAAACGCTATTTATACCATGAAATCAATACATCCAACAGATTAACAGCGATAAAGGGAGCTCGAGGAACTGGAAAAACAACCTTATTGCTTCAACTTGCAAAAGATTACCACTCCGATGAGGTGCTTTATGTCGCTTTGGATGATTTATTTTTTTCTGAAAACACCTTATACGGTCTTGCTGAAAAATTCACCAAAATTGGAGGAAAACTACTATTAATTGATGAGGTTCATAAATATCCAAATTGGTCGCGTGAACTAAAATTAATTTACGACGATTTCCTTGATTTAAATGTCATTTTTACCTCTTCATCCATATTGGATATTTATAAAGGAGAGTCTGATTTGAGCAGAAGAGCAGTAACTTATAATTTAGCTGAACTTTCATTCAGAGAATATTTGTTGTTGTATGAAAAAATCGAATT
>CAXNNF010000121.1:0-4850 GCA_964203455.1 Bacteroidia bacterium | reverse complement strand
TAATTAAATCAGCAATAAGATGTTTAATTTCTTCTTCATGAAAATAGATTTTCCAAGAACCTTTGTTGTATTCCAAAGAAGTCAAATTTTCAATCCAGTCGCCGGAATTTAAATAAAGAACTTCCCCTTTTTCTTTTCGGATGATACGTTTTTGCGCTTGGTGAATATGTCCACAAACCACATAATCATATCCTTGATCAATTGCATGTTCTGCGGCTATTTCTTCAAAGTCGCCAGTGAATTTTACAGCTTGTTTAACACTTGCTTTAATTTTCTTGGAGATCGAAATCTTTTCTCTTCCCATTTTAATCAGCATCCAATTAATGATTCTATTAAATACAATTAAGTAATCATAGCTCTTCCCACCAATTTTCGCCAACCATTTTCCTGTGTTTACTGATAAATCGAAAACATCCCCATGAAAAATCCATGCACTTTTTCCATCCAATTGCAAAACGAGTTTGTCAACCAAATTAAAATTCCCAAGGTTTAAATCAGAGAATCTTCTAAGCATTTCATCGTGATTCCCGGTGATATAATATACAATTGTGCCTAATGAAAGCAGATTCATTATTTCCAATAAAACTTGGTGGTGACTTCCTGGAAAATAGGATTTCGAAAATGCCCAGCCATCAATGATATCTCCATTAAGAACTAAGATATTTGGATGTATACTTCTCAAATATTCGGTTAATTCTTTTGCATGGCAACCATAAGTTCCTAAATGTACATCGGATATAACAACTAGATCAACTTTACGTCTTGATTGGTTCATTCTTGTATTTAATCTATGGTTGTTCAAATTTCCCTATCTAATATTAAGTGTATATAAACATGTTGTTAGTTATTTTAAGGCTTCAGATTACCTAAATAAAAAGCGGATTTTTTTAAATCGATTAATTTATTTCAAAAGCCCTATTTTTGTTCAATTCCATTGAAATGATGTATAACCTTATTATTAAGAAATATTTTTATTCACATTGTCTTGTGATTTGCACATTCTTTTTTTTGAGTTGCGGCGAAACAAATCAATTTAAAAAAGATACGATTAGGCATGTATATAATTTTGCTGATGAGCGCAACTCGGAAATTCTTATAGAGTATTTGCAATATGAATCAGATGAAATTCGCGAACATGCTTGTTTGCTTTTTGGTTCGATGAATTCGAAAGATGCAATTGGGCCTTTATTGAAAGTTGTTCAAACCGATAAAATAGCTGGGGTTCGAAAAGCAGCCGTATTTGCATTAGGTCAATATCAGCTAGAAACCTTGAGGGATTCTCTATATAAATGTTTCAAACTAGAAGAAAGTGCATCGGTGAAAAATGAATTAATGATTGCCATTGGAAAATGTGATGGTGCAGAAATTCTTTTAAAGAATAGAAAAGAAATCGATTCCGATTATAATGAATCACTAGCTAAAGCATTATTTTATTCGATTCGCAAGCATCCCGAACAATCGAATATTGTTCCCATATTAACCGAATTAGTCACAATTGATGGTGAATGTCGTTTTTATGCTGCATCTGCATTGTCCAAAATAAAAGCGGATATTTCATCTTCACACGATAAAATTAAATCACTCATCTCTCAGGAAATCAATGTTTCAACGCGTTCTGTTTTATTAAAATGTATCGCCATTTCTGGAGAAAATGATTTTGTCTATATCGAAAATCTCTTCAAATCGGAAAAAGAATACCTCTGTCGATTATCCATAGTAAGAGGTATTTCTTCGTGGAAAAGTTCGTCATCATTGAAACTGATTCAACAAGCGCGTTCCGATGAACATCCTCATATTCGCGAAGCAGCAGCCGAATACTTGCTGAATCATGAAAATGATATCAGTCTTGATTTATTAAAGAAATGTATTTCTGTCGAAAAATCTCCCCGAACGAAATATTACGAATACGAATATCTTTTATCGAAAAGCAATACACAGGAGGCATTTGATATTTCGGAATTATTAAAGAAAAACTTTGCTTCCGAAAAGGATGAATATGTTGGCGGTTATATCGTCAAAGCGCTATCTGCCGATTTTACAAATCTGCGTTTTCTTGAAGAAGAATGTTTCAATACCTCTAGCATATTAATTCGTGAGTTTTGTTTTGAGGCCCTCTTGAAAATCCGCTCCAGCAAACGATTTCCTGAATATGCAGCAAGTTGGAATAAGACAACATCAACTCAATCGCTAGAAGAACATTTTAAAGAAGTAATTTTAGATTGTATTGCAACATACGATGTCAGTTTGGTTGCTTTGGGAGCAGCTTATTTACGCGATACTTCGTTGCTTGGCTCATCCAAAAGTGTATTGCCAATTCCTTATGCTGATGTGAAGTTTTTAGATGATGCGATGTCGAAAATGCGCTTGCCTCGCGATATTGAATCGTATACTGAACTTTTAAAAACGATGCGTTTCTTGGAAGGAAAGGCCGTTGATGGAGAATTAAAACCCGAGTTCAACCATCCAATTGACTGGGATTTGGTTGAACGAATTCCAGTCGATCAACACATTGCCATTGTTACGGAATTTGGAAACATTGAAGCTGAATTATGGGTGAATGATGCACCTGGAACTGTTGCTAATTTCGTTAAACTTATTCAAGATCAATTTTACACAAACAAACGTCTGCATCGAGTTGTGCCCGGTTTTGTTATTCAAGATGGTTGTCCGCGTGGAGATGGTTTTGGAAGCACCATGCAAACTATTCGCAGTGAATTTACACATCGGAATTTTGATGAAGGCGTTTTAGGAATGGCAAGTGCACGACCCGATAACGAAAGCTGTCAGTGGTTTATAACCCACACGCGCACTCCGCATTTAAATGGGCGTTACACGGCATTTGGTAAAGTTACCAAGGGAATGGACATTGTGCATCGCTTGGAAATTGGCGCGAAAATTCTGCGTATTGAATTATTGCCCGATTGAATAATCGAGGAAATTTCAAAAAATAAAGAATTAAACTAGCCTAAACGTTCGCGGACTTGGTAGTTGTTGCGATCGTGACCGTTGCGGGAGATTAGTTCACCTAAGAATCCGGCAAGAAACATTTGTGTTCCAACCACCATAAAGAACAATCCAAAATAGAATATTGGACGATCAGTCATTTTGTAGGCCTGGTGAGCAAATTTGGCGATAGTTAAATACGCGGCAATCGCAAAACCGATGATGAAACTGAAGGTTCCGATAAGACCGAAAAGATGCATGGGACGTTTTCCAAATCGAGAAACGAAGGTTATACTCAACAAATCGAGGAATCCGTTTACAAAGCGTTCCCAGCCAAATTTAGTCACCCCGTATTTCCGAGCACGATGTTGGACAACCTTTTCGCCAATCTTTTTAAATCCTGCCCATTTAGCAAGAACCGGAATGTATCGGTGCATGTCTCCATACACTTCGATGCTTTTCACTACATCGTTTTTGTAAGCTTTTAAACCGCAATTAAAATCGTGTAAATAAATGCCACTCATTTTACGCGCAGCCCAATTGAAGAGCTTGGTCGGCAATGTTTTGGTAATAGGGTCGAAGCGCTTTTGTTTCCAGCCGCTCACCAAATCGAAACCTTCTTCGGTAATCATGCGGTATAGTTGCGGAATTTCGTCCGGACTATCTTGCAAGTCGGCATCCATGGTAATAACTACATTTCCATTGCATGCCTCAAAACCTACATTTAACGCACCCGATTTACCGTAATTGCGACGAAAACGAATACCACGAATGTGCGAATCGGAAGTTTGCAATGATCGAATCACTTCCCAGGAATTGTCGTTGCTTCCATCATCAACGAGAATTACTTCCCAGCTATATCCATTTTCAATCATCACCCGCGAAATCCATGTACAGAGTTCAGGAAGCGATTCATCCTCGTTATATAGAGGAACAACAACAGAAATATCAATCATTAGATGGTGTCTTTGTTAAATGAGTTCAATCCCTCATCTTCTTTCTTTAGAAAAACTGCAACAACCAAACTGAAAAGTGTTCCCATAAATACATATCCTAAAATGGACATCATTGAAACAGCAAAAGGAGTAAACATTTTCTGGTTTATTTCCAATGCCATTTCCATTTGATCGGGTGGAAGATTTTGTTCTTCTAGTTTAATTTCCGCTTCAAGTAACATTCTTGCTAAAAAGGATGTGTCGATATATTCGTACAAAATGAAAACAAATGTAGATGAGATAATTCCTGCCATTAGAGATACAACAACTCCATATCCTACCGAACGGCCATAACTGATTAAACCAGCATTAAGTTCATCGCGGTAATTACGAACGGATAGGAAAAGTCCAACAAATAAGATGACGTATGATAGGTAGCCCAAAGCTGAATCTTGTTTGATATCAGCTAAATAGAAGATTGTTTGCATCACCACTAGTGAAAATCCTAGAAAAAAACCGTGACGCGAAGCAGAAGGCATCATTGGAGCATAAGTCGATTGGGGCATTTCTTCTATTTTTATTGGCAAATATATCATTTCAATTGGAAGATATAAAAAATCGATATGGGGATTTCTAAGCACATTATGAACATCAAAATCAAAAAATCATATGATGATCCACGTATGTTATCCCAAAAAAGACGAAAAGAGGACGAATTCTAATTTAACAGGGTCTCTTTTTCAGTTTTTATCTACGTATCGATTTTTTCTATTTTCGTTTTAAATTCTTCCTGATGACCCTCACACAAATCGAATACTTAATTGCTGTTGATACCCACCGACACGCTTATTCGGATACCATTCAGGTGCATTTAAAAGCTGGAAGCATCGAGACACTCAAAGGTTTGGTGGAACATAACGGCGGTATGACTTTACTACCCGAATTAGCCACCCGAAATTTCAGCGATGATCA
>CAXNNF010000120.1:0-4856 GCA_964203455.1 Bacteroidia bacterium | reverse complement strand
AGATACAGACATTGAAAAACTGGCTAAACTCAAGCCTGTTTTTGCATCCGATGGAGTTGTAACTGCAGGGAATTCTTCACAAACATCCGACGGTGCTGCATTTGTGCTTATGATGTCGGAACATATGATGAAAGAATTAGGATTGTCGCCATGGGGAAGATTGGCATCGTATGCTGTTGCCGCTTTGGAACCGCGCATTATGGGAGTTGGGCCAATTTATGCCATTCCCAAAGCACTCGAAAAGGCAGGAATGCAATTGAAGGATATCGAACTCATCGAATTGAATGAGGCATTTGCATCGCAGTCGTTGGCTGTAATGCGAAATTTGGGAATAGATTCCGAACGAGTAAATGTGAACGGAGGTGCAATAGCTTTGGGCCATCCGCTGGGTTGTTCAGGTGCTAAATTAACAGTTCAATTGTTCAACGAAATGAAACGAAGAAATCAGAAATATGGTATGGTTACCATGTGTGTTGGGACAGGGCAGGGGACAGCCGGGATTTTCGAACGTTTTTAATTATTAAATTGCTTTAATTATATCGATATACATTATGGAATCAGCTGAAAAATCACCATTAAAAGGCGGAGAATTTTTAATCCGTGAAAGCAATGCATCTTCAATTTTTATTCCCGAAGAATGGAATGAAGAGCAACTCATGATTGCGCAATCAACACAAGATTTTTTGGATGCAGAAGTCCATCCTCATTTAGATCGCATCGATAAAATGGAACCTGGACTCATGTCTTCACTTCTTGACAAAGCAGGAGCTCTCGGTTTAATGGGAGTTTCTGTTCCCGAAGAATACGGTGGTTTTGGAAAAGACTTTAATACTTCGATGTTGGTTGCTGAAGTGGCTGGTGCAGGATTTTCCTTTGCCGTTGCGCTTTCGGCACATACAGGAATTGGCACTTTGCCCATTTTGTATTATGGAAACGAAGCCCAAAAACAAAAGTACATTCCCAAATTGGCTTCCGGCGAATGGATAGCTTCGTATTGTTTGACAGAACCCAGTTCTGGATCGGATGCAAACAGCGGTAAAACTCATGCGAAATTGACGGATGATGGAAAACATTACATCATCAATGGACAAAAAATGTGGATCACCAATGGCGGTTTTGCTGATGTTTTTACAGTTTTCGCTAAAATTGATGAGGACGAGAATTTAAGTGCATTTATTGTTGAGCGAAATTTTTCGGGACTTTCGCTGAATGAGGAAGAAAAGAAAATGGGAATCAAGGGCTCATCAACCGTTCAAGTTTTCTTTAACGATTGCATGGTTCCTGTTGAAAATCTCCTTTCGGAAAGACAAAACGGTTTTAAAATCGCCGTTAACATATTGAATATTGGACGCATCAAATTGGCGGCTGCAGCATTGGGTGGTTGCAAGCAATGTATTTCTACCGCGGTGAAATACGCGAATGAACGTGAACAGTTTGGAAGAGCCATTTCTAAATATGGCGCAATTCGTCACAAACTAGCCGAAATGTCGATTCGCGTTTATGCATGTGAATCTGCAACCTATCGCTTAGGACAAAACATTGATGATGCTTATGCTACATTAGTTGAAGGTGGAATGGATCCGTTCAAAGCCAAATTGAAAAGTGTAGAACAATTTGCGGTTGAATGTGCAATATTAAAAGTACATGGTTCCGAAACCCTCGATTATGTGGTTGACGAAGGCGTTCAGATTTATGGAGGAATGGGTTACTCAGCCGAAGCTCCTATGGACAGAGCATACCGTGACGCGCGTATTAACCGAATTTTTGAGGGCACCAACGAAATCAATCGCATGTTAACGGTTGATATGATGTTAAAACGTGCAATGAAAGGAGAACTCGATTTGATGAGTCCTGCAACCGCAGTAGCTGCAGAATTGATGGCTATTCCAGACTTTAGTGCGCAGGACGATTCATTGTTTGCACCTGAAAAAAGAATCATTGCCAATTTCAAAAAGGCGGTATTGATGGTTGCAGGATCGGCTGTTCAAAAGCTCATGATGACACTAGCCAAAGAGCAGGAAATCTTAATGAACATTGCAGATATGATGATTGAATTGTACATCAGTGAATCGGTTTTGTTGCGTGCCGAAAAAGTTCATCAAACACTCGGTGAAGCTGAATCTGCATTGAAAATTGAAATGGCGCGTGTTTACTTGAATGATGCATCAGACCGAATTTACATCGCGGGTAAAAATGCATTGAATTCCTATGCTGAAGGCGATGAACTTAGAATGATGATGATGGGATTACGTCGTTTCACGAAAGTGGGTCCTTTAAATACCAAAGATCTACGCCAACACATTGCACAAAAAGTGATTACTGAAAATAAATATTGTTTTTGATTGGAGTAATTAATAAACCAAATCGATTTTGAAATATTAACAATATGTTAATGTATTTGCCTGTTTTATATTAAATTAAGATGAAGTATGAATGATTACTAAATGTAATCTAATAGATAGTTCAATGAACTCTAGTTCCATCGTTATTGGCAATTAGCTCTTTAAAAATTTGTTTTTATAAAAATTCTTCTTAATCTTGCGTTGTCATTTTAGGATGACAGAAACAAAAAAAGTTAAGGTTAGGTTAATTTTTTTGTTGACCGGTTCCGCATAGCGGGACCGGTTTTTTTATGCTTTGATTCTACCAAGAACATTTTCTGTGCATTTCCACAATTGAGATGCAGTATAATCCCAAGAAAAGGCATCTTTCCTTATTAATCCTTTTTCTATTAATTGCTTTTGAAGTTCTTCGGAATCAAACAGCATCTTCATCTTTTCGGCAATATCCTTTTCATCGTAAGGATTAACTAATAAAGTAGCTCCGCCTGCAACCTCTGGCATGGAGGTTACATTGGATGTAATTACAGGAGTTCCACACGAAAATGCTTCGATGATTGGAATTCCAAATCCCTCAAAAATGGGTACAAAAGTTAAAGCAAACGCCGCCGACAAAACCTTATGAAGTTTATCGGCCATTAATCTACCAGCAAAGTGAATGTCATTCTTATGAACAAGTGATTGATAAGCTTCTTCGTGCGCCTTGTCCCACCATTTTTTTTCTCCAACAATGAGTAAGCGCATTTCCGAACCGGTTTGTGTTTTAAATAGCTCAAATGCGCGCATCAAACGAACCAGGTTCTTTCGTGGAATAATCAATCCAACAAAAAGGAAATAGGCTTTTCCTTCGGTATAGTTTAAACGCGCTTGTTCGTTTTCTGATTCTGATAATGGAACATAACGTGTATTGCAGCCATTCCAAGTAACATCAATTTTCGAAGCATCGATGCCGTATGTTTGAACGATGTCCTGTTTGGTATATTCAGAAACCGTTGCAATCCGAGCAGCTTTTTGAGCATACTTGGGAAAAAATGTATTGTAATACCATCGAACAATCACAGGCAATTGCTCGGGATTATGATGGAAGTTCAAATCATGTATCACTGCAATCTGAGGAACATTACTCAATAGAGATAATTGTCCATCGGTACTAACAAAAACATCGGCTCTGTATTTCTTGAGCAAGCGGGGAATTTGAAACTCAAACCAAGGAAAAAACAGAAAAATATGGCGCGTTGGTGGACCCGCATAAACGGCTTTGACATTATTGCCAAAAACAAATTCATCACTAAATGGTCGATCGAAAATGAACAGAAATTCATGTTCAGGGTGATTTTGAGAAATACGTTTTAGCGTTTCATAAGTAAACCAACCGATTCCTTCCAATTTGCCGGAAAGCAATAAACGAGTATTGACTGCAATTTTCAAGATGAAAAATTAACGTAAACTAAATTGAAAGCCTGCAATAATCCGAGGTAATTCCGCGAAATTTTCAGGTTTGTAGAACATGTCAGATAGTCTGTATTGCCCATAAATGATCACTTTTTTGAATCCAAATCGAACTTGCGCTCCATAGTTCAATCGTTGAAAATATCCTAAACCCGAACGTCGAGATCGTACTACAGAATTATCTAATAAATGATATTTAGTAAGAAGCGTGTGCGCAAAAACGACATCACCATATCCAGCCAAATCGATGTATTTCCCTAATGTATTTCCTCGTTTTCCATAATTAATACGCAAAAACAATCCAGCTTGGGCAATATTGAAAATCATGCGTTGCGAATCGTATAAAAATGAATCCGGGGTGGTTTTAATGAGGTCTTGCTTTAGTGAAAAATCATTTACGTTATAAGCTAAATCCCATCCCCAGGCAAAATGTTCAGCAAGGCGGCGCTTGTATCGAATACCAAAACTAAACTGATCAACACGAGGCTGCTTAACTTGTGCACCGGTCTCTCCAACATCTACGCACATTCCAAAACTCATAAATGGGTGCACAAAGTGCTTACGATTGGGTCCTTTCACTGGCTCAATGGTATCAACCGCAGGGTTCATTTCTAATATTTCTTCCTGAGCACATACACTCATGGATAGCACCAGTAAACAAGCGAAAATGGAGGTTGTTTTATTCATTGCTAAACGTTATTTCTTGCATATTACCTTTGAAGGAAACCCGAAGTTTTGATCCTGTTGGATAGGCGTTCACATTAAAACTCAGGGGAATTTCCTCAGTTACATTTATAACATAATACTCATCCAATCCACCTTTGGGATTCATTATACTGTAATACATGTAATGAGCATCCACTATTTCAGTTGTCTTTAATTCGGAAGTTTTCACCACAACATTAAACATCTCAGAGCTTATTCCTTCTTCTGAAGTGACTGTTGCTCTCTGAATTTCAAAAGTACTTGAGTCTTGAATACCTTCCAAAAAACGTTTCGCTGAAAGAACGCCGTATCCATGGGCATAATCGTAGTAGGGGTAAAGGTGTCCACTACTTTCTAATGCTT
>CAXNNF010000119.1:0-4876 GCA_964203455.1 Bacteroidia bacterium | reverse complement strand
ATACCATAATATTCGATGATGCCGCATAATTGTGTTAAGGATAAACCAAGACATGAACGAGGAGGATTACCACCAGGAATTAGAATAACATCAATATTGTGGGCCGTTGCAATCGATAAAACTTCACCTCCCGTTGTTACACAAACAATCATTGCTTTTTGATTGATTGCCGCTTGCATTGCTTGAAGAGTTTCTTCCGTATCGCCCGAATACGATGAAATAATTACCAAGGTATCTTCATTAACCCAGGCGGGTATTGCGTAATCTTTTGAAACTGAAATTGGAACTGAAGCCGATCCAGCACATAGTTCGGATACAATACTACCTCCTATACCTGATCCACCCAAACCACTAATTAACACATTGTTAATTTTTCTTGGCAGAGGTTTTAATTGCACTTGATTAAAAATTTCAAGAGCATCTCGCACTTGCTGAGGAAATCCTTCAATTAACTCTCTCATCATTATCTAAAAATAAAGACTGCTAAAATACACCCAATTCATCAATCAAAATACGAAAAGCAATATCACATAATTGAAACTTTTCACATGCAAATTGTTAACTTCCTCCATTTTCAAAAGAGAAAAAATTAGATGAATTAATTTCGACTCTAAATTTGATGTCTAAAATGAAATTTAGAATGAAATAATATTTGTATCATCTTCAATTTCAGATACATTGAACTTTGTCAAATGATATTTACAAATTCATGATTAAAAATTTTTACTTGTTGGTTCTTTTTCTACATTTGCAGCGCGAATAAAGACCCCTTTTTTCATGGCTAAAAGCTATTCATTTTCTTTGAGTTTTAATATGCTTCGCATTGCTATTTTTATCGTTTGCTTGTTTTCATTCAATTCAGTTAGCGCGGGCCATGGAGCAACGCAAACCGATTCGGGAATGGTTCATCAACATGATGCTGTTATTTCAAATAAAAACATAGAAGGAAGTGAATCTCATCAGCATGAATTAAAGTCTGCTTTCGATCCAGGGTCTATGATTTTAGAGCATATAAGCGATGCTCATGATTGGCATCTTTGGGGACATACTCATATTCCCCTTCCTATCATTCTTTGTACTGAAAAGGGAATTGATGTTTTTTCATCCTCTCATTTTCGTGCCCATGGTTCTCACGGCCTTTCTGATTATTCTGGAAACCACAATACATATAGATTAAGTCATGATGAAGAGATTGCTATCGTTGATAGTAATGGCGACATTAATGAACAGGCCACAAATAATATGCTTGATCTTTCCATTACAAAAAACGTTTTGACTTTGTTTATTGTTTTTGGATTGATGTTGTTCATATTCATTTCTGTAGCGCAATCGTACAAGAAAAGAATTGGGAAATCTCCTAAGGGACTTCAAAGTTTTATCGAACCAATAATAATATTCGTAAGAGACGATATTGCCAAACCGAGTATTGGTAAAAAGCACGAGAAGTTCATGCCGTATTTGTTGACTGTATTTTTCTTCATTTGGATTGCTAACCTTTTGGGGTTAATCCCTGTACTTCCAGGTGGTGCAAACATGACAGGAAACATTGCAATAACATTAACTCTTGCTGTCTTTAGTTTTATTATCACAACCATTAATGGTAATAAACATTATTGGGGACATATTTTTGCGATGCCCGGTGTTCCAACTTGGGTATTGTTTTTACTAACTCCTATCGAAATTCTAGGTGTTTTTCTTCGCCCCTTTGTTTTAATGATTCGACTTTTCGCAAATATTACTGCTGGGCATATTATCGCTCTAGCATTTTTTAGTCTTATTTTCATTTTTGGAAATGGAGGAGAATCAATAGGTGCCGGTGTTGGTGTTGGTGTTGCTAGCTGGCTTTTCACCGTGTTTATGATGTTCCTTGAATTGTTGGTGGCTTTCCTTCAAGCTTATGTTTTCACATTACTATCTGCTATTTATTTTGGATCTGCAGTAGAAGAAGGGCATCATCATGAGGAACATGAAATCGAACATGCTCATTAAATTTTGAATTTTTTTAATCTCTATATAAATCAATAATTATGAACGCAATTCTTCTTGAAGCTGGAAACCTTGGTCTTGGTTACGGTGTTGCTGCTCTAGGTGCTGGTGTTGCCGCTCTAGGTGCTGGTGTTGGTATTGGCCGCATTGGCGGAAGTGCATTGGAATCAATCGCTCGTCAGCCAGAAGCTGCAGGTGATATCCGTGCAAACATGATTCTTACAGCTGCTCTTGTTGAAGGTGCTGCCTTCTTCGCGATGGTTGTTGGTCTTCTTGTGACTTTTAAGGCATAAGGAGTACTAGAAAAATTAACCTGTCGGAATACGGTTGGTATTTCGGCAGGTTTTTAAAAAATAAAATTCACACACTATAGAAATAGTATATGAAATTAGTCACCCCCGATTTTGGCTTGGTCATTTGGATGACATTAACCTTTTTGACGGTGCTTTTCCTGCTAAGTAAATTTGCTTGGAAGCCGATTTTGAAAATGATCAGCGAGCGTGAAAAAACGATCGAAGATGCTCTGCTAAGTGCTGAAAAAGCAAAAAATGAAATGGCTCGACTTACTGCAAGTAACGAAGCATTATTACGCGAGGCACAAGCAGAACGTTATATAATGTTAAAAGCAGCACGTGAAACTAAAGACCAGATTATTAATGAAGCGCGCTCAAGAGCAACTATTGAAGCTGAACGTTTAATTGCAATGGCTCGTGAATCTATCAACAATGAAAAAATGGCCGCAGTTACTGAATTGAAAAATCAGGTGGCTCATTTGTCATTATTGGTCGCTGAAAAATTGGTAAAAGAGCAGCTTTCGACAAACGAAAAGCAAATGGAATTAGCAAATACATTGATTTCCGAATTGAAATTGAATTAATTCTATTATGCAGAACACAAAAGCAGGTATCCGTTATGCAAAGTCGCTTTTCAAACTTGCTGTAGAACGCAATGAGATTGAGGTAGTGAATGCTGACATGACCCTCGTTAACAAGACAATTAGTGAGAATCCAGATTTGAGATCAATGCTTAAAAGTCCCATAATTAAATCGGACAAGAAGGCATCAATTATCAAGGCTATTTTTTCATCAAATATTGGAATTACCACGTCTGCATTTCTTGAGCTAATCATCAAGAAACGTCGAGAGATTTATTTAGAGCAAATTGCACGTCAGTTTGTTATACTTTACCTTGAGAATAATGGTATTGAAGAAGCTTTATTAACTACAGCATTTAAAATTGATGATGCATTTAGAAGCAAAATCATTGATGTTGTTGCAAAGCATTGTAAAAATGATAAAGTTGTTCTTGAAGAACGGATTGATCCATCAATTATTGGTGGATTTGTTCTTCGTTTTGGCGACAATCAAATTGATACAAGTGTAGAGCGTGAGATAGAACTCTTGCGACGTGAATTTGAGAAAAACTTATACGTAAAAGATTATTGAAAACCGTGGCGAAAGTCACACCATCATTAAACAAACAATGGCTGAAATCAAACCCGCAGAAGTATCTGCCATCCTGAAACAACAGCTGTCTGGTTTAACAACCGACGCGCAACTCGAAGAAGTGGGATCTGTTCTCCAAGTTGGAGATGGTATTGCCCGCATTTACGGACTAAACAACGTTCAAGCCGGCGAGCTTGTTGAATTCCCAAGTGGACTTCAAGGAATCGTTTTGAACTTGGAAGAAGATAACGTAGGTGCTGTATTATTGGGTAGTTCCAACAACATCAAAGAAGGAGACGTTGTAAAACGTACTCGTCGTATTGCTTCCATCAATGTTGGTGAAGGCATGCTTGGTCGTGTTGTAAACACTCTTGGTGCACCAATCGATGGTAAAGGCCCAATTACAGGTGAACTTCTTGAAATGCCATTGGAACGTAAAGCTCCGGGCGTTATCTATCGTCAACCGGTAACTGAACCTCTTCAAACTGGTATCAAAGCAATTGATGCGATGATTCCAATTGGCCGTGGTCAGCGTGAGTTGGTTATCGGTGACCGTCAGACTGGTAAAACAGCGGTGTGTATCGATACTATCATCAATCAAAAAGAATTCTTCGAAGCGGGTCAACCTGTGTTCTGTATCTATGTTGCGATTGGTCAGAAAGGTTCTACCGTTGCGAACATCGTGAAGACATTGGAAGAAAACGGCGCGATGGCTTACACCGTGATTGTTTCTGCTACCGCTTCAGATCCTGCTCCAATGCAATTCTACGCACCATTTGCAGGTGTTGCTATTGGTGAATTTTTCCGCGATACAGGTCGCCCAGCATTGATTATTTACGATGATCTTTCCAAGCAGGCCGTAGCTTACCGCGAGGTATCTCTTCTTCTTCGTCGTCCACCAGGACGCGAGGCTTATCCTGGAGATGTATTCTACCTTCACAGTCGCTTACTTGAGCGTGCTGCTAAAATCAATGCGTCCGATTCTATCGCTCAGCAAATGAATGACCTTCCTCCTTCTTTGCAAGGGAAAGTAAAAGGTGGTGGTTCATTGACAGCACTTCCAATTATTGAAACACACGCAGGTGACGTTTCTGCATATATTCCAACCAACGTAATTTCCATTACTGACGGTCAAATTTTCTTGGAGTCGAACTTGTTCAACGCAGGCGTTCGTCCAGCAATTAACGTAGGTATTTCGGTATCTCGTGTTGGAGGAAATGCACAAATTAAATCAATGAAAAAAGTAGCAGGAACATTAAAATTAGACCAAGCGCAAGTCCGTGAATTGGAAGCTTTCGCCAAATTTGGTTCTGATTTAGATGCAGTAACATTGAATGTAATTGAAAAAGGAAGAAGAAACGTTGAAATCTTGAAACAAGGTTTAAACAGTCCCTATACTGTTGAAGATCAAGTTGCAATTATCTATGCGGGTTCTAAAAACTTGT
>CAXNNF010000118.1:0-4916 GCA_964203455.1 Bacteroidia bacterium | reverse complement strand
TTCGGGATGGTCGTTGTGGCCTTTTACCCAAATAAATTTCACCTGGTGTTTGGGATAAATACGCAAGAACCGCTGCCATAAATCTTTATTCTTTTTTCCTGCAAACCCTTTTTTTACCCAGCCAAATACCCAACCTTTGGTAATGGAATCAATAACATATTTAGAATCAGAGAAAACGGTTACGTCGCTACCCGAATTTTTCAATGATTCCAATCCTACAATGACACTTAGCAATTCCATGCGATTATTGGTGGTTAATCGAAAGCCTTCGTTCATTTCTTTGTAATGCGGCCCAGCTCGTAAAATTAATCCATAACCACCAGGACCAGGATTTCCTCGCGAAGAGCCATCAGTATAAAGTTCGATATGCATGGCTATTGAATCTTGTATTATATAATTGTTCCACTTAAATACTGCTCAATCACTTGAGGTAAAAACTCATATTCAAGCTCATGAATTCTTGACGAAAGCGTTTCAATTGTGTCGTCATGATTGACTGGGCAACTTTTTTGAAAAAGGATTTTACCTTGATCGTATTCTTCATTAACCAGATGAATGCTAATTCCACTTTCTTGCATGTGAGCATTCAGAACGGCTTCGTGCACAAAATTGCCATACATACCTTTTCCACCAAATTGGGGTAGAAGTGAAGGATGAATGTTGATGATTTTATTGGGAAACGCTTGAATGAATTCGCTGGGAATAAGCTGCATGTATCCGGTAAGAATAATTAAGTCTGGACGATACGTGAGTTTAAGATGGTTAATCCACTTGGCATCACTCAACTCAGGGCCTTTTATTATTTCAAGGTTGATGCGATGGTCGTAAGATATATCCAAAAAACCCCGACGTGGTTTGTTACTTACCAATGCTGAGATTTTTATTTGAGGGTTTTCCTTGAAATAAGCAATTAAACGACGTGCATTGCTCCCTTTCCCCGAACCCAATATGACCAAATTCGCCATTTTAACATGAAATTTAGCTGCGAAAATAAGTCTTTCATTATATAGAAATACAAAGACCTCAATACTTTTAGCGACACAATTAGGTTTTTAAAGTTATAAACACACTTAGTGAAAAAAAGATTTTGTTTATATTTCCTTAAACTCTTTCTTTGCACCCAATTAAACATAATACTATCGAAATGTCTGAAATTTCTTCCCGCGTTAAAGCAATTATCGTTGATAAGCTTGGAGTAGACGAAAGTGAAGTTACACCTGAAGCTTCTTTTACCAATGATTTAGGTGCCGATTCACTCGATACCGTTGAATTAATCATGGAATTCGAAAAAGAATTCAACATTGCTATTCCTGACGATCAGGCTGAGAATATCGGTACTGTTGGAGATGCAATTACATACATCGAGAAAAACTCGAAGTAAACAATAAACTTTATTTTGTGTCATTGAGAAGAGTCGTAGTTACTGGTCTTGGTGCTGTAACACCCTTAGGCAATAATGTTCAAGATACTTGGACAGCATTGATTAATGGAGTTAGCGGTGCTGAAATGATCACACATTTTGATGCTTCAAAGTTCAAAACACGTTTTGCGTGTGAAGTAAAGAACTTTGATCCATCATCTGTGATAGATCGTAAGGCCGTAGGTCGTTTGGATCTTTTTGCACAATACGCATTGGTAGCAGCCGATCAGGCATACATCGATGCAGGTTTGAATCCAGAAAATTTCAATCCAGACCGCACCGGAGTTATATGGGGTTCTGGTATTGGAGGTTTAGAAACATTCTTTCGGGAAGTGGAAAATTTTTCCAAAGGCGATGGAACTCCTCGATTCAACCCATTTTTCATTCCCAAAATGATTGCGGACATTGCATCGGGACACATTTCTATGCGATTCGGATTTCGGGGACCCAATTTCACAACTGTTTCAGCATGCGCCTCTTCTACTAATGCAATCATCGATTCGATGTTTTACATTCGTATGGGTAAAGCCGATATCATGATGACAGGTGGTTCTGAAGCCGCAGTGAATGAGCCGGCAATGGGTGGTTTTAATGCCATGCATGCCTTATCAGAACGCAATGATGATTATAAAACAGCATCACGTCCTTTTGATGTTTCTCGCGATGGTTTCGTAATGGGCGAAGGTGGATGTGCTTTGGTTTTAGAATAGTTGGAGCATGCTCTAAAACGCGGAGCTACCATTTATGGTGAAATTGTTGGCGGCGGAGCTTCAGCTGATGCTCACCATATCACAGCGCCTCATCCCGAAGGTTTAGGTGCATTAAATGTAATGAAATCGGCATTGGAAGATGCCGGAATGAAGCCCGAAGATTTAGATTACATCAATGTTCATGGTACATCAACTCCACTTGGGGATATTGCTGAAACAAAAGCAATCTTGGGTGTTTTTGGAGAGCATGCATATTCAATGAATATCAGCTCAACAAAATCGATGACAGGGCATCTACTTGGAGCTGCAGGTGCATTGGAAGCAATGGCTGCTCTGCTCGCTGTTAAGAACGATATTGTTCCTCCAACGATCAATCAGGAAAACCTCGATCCGGAGTTGGATAGTAAACTTAACTTTACCTTCAATAAGGCTCAAAAACGAATCGTTCGCGCTGCATTGAGTAATACGTTTGGCTTTGGAGGTCATAATGCCTCCGTTATTTTCAGGAAATATTCGGCATAAGGTGTGAGTTACCTTTCATCCTTACTTTCCACGAACCGCAAACTTTCAAGATCAATTCGAAATTTACTTGGTTTTTGGCCAGGGAATATACGCTTGTACGAACAAGCATTTCGCCACCGTTCTGTTGCTAAAGAGATTCGTGCTGGCGTGAAAGATTCGAACGAACGTCTTGAATTTTTAGGAGATGCCATCTTAGGTGCCGCAATTGCCAATTTCTTATTTCGGAAATTCCCATACAAAGATGAAGGTTTCCTCACGGAACTTCGGTCGCGCATGGTAAGCCGCACTTATCTGAATAAATTATCAATTAAAATTGGCATCGATAAACTCATTCAATACAACGAAACTAACCGATTGTACAAATCCATTTGTGGCGATACGTTTGAAGCATTGATTGGTGCTATTTACCTCGACAAAGGATATCGATTTACCGAAAAAATTATATTAGAAAGAATCATTCGCTTTCATGTCGATGTGGATGAACTCGAAAATCAAGATTTGAATTTTAAATCGAAACTGATTAATTGGGCCCAAAGAGAACGAAAAACCATAGTATTTGATGCCCGTGAAGATTCCCAAAACGATAGTCAGCGTTTGTATTATGTAACAGTGCTCATCGACAATGAATCGAAAGGAGAAGGTGTTGGATTTTCGAAGAAAACGGCAGAACAAGCAGCTGCCGAAAACGCTTGTGCACTCTTATTCAGTGAGATTGATTTACCTTAGTGTTTATTAAACAATGTGACTTATCTTTACACGCACAACATGACAAAGAAAATCACACATAAAGATTATGTCGATTATAACTTATCATTAATCGGAATTTGCACCCAAGAGGCAGATTATAAAATTTGTCACCTTTTAAATCGCGAGTTTGAAATTGATTTTGAGCGTATTAACGACATCGAAATCCTACTACCTAAACAAGGTAATGTAGTGAAATTCGCCTGTTTCAAATATGAAGATGAAGACGCCGACTTGTTTTGGTACTTAACAGCAAACAGAAATCCGGCAATTAATTTATTGCCCGAACAAAAACAAGCCGACTTTTTATTGCGCGTTATTGGCGAATCAGACCAGAACAAACCGGAGGATTTCCTTGCTAGAATAAAAGAAATAAAAACGGTATTAACCGCATTCATAATCGACCCACATCGAATCAAATCGATAGAAAACATTCTTTTTTAACATGAACAAAGTACAAAGTAAAACCAAAGTTATTGCAACATTAGGACCGGCAACTTCTACAAAAGAAGTCCTTGAAAAGCTCATTCTTGCAGGAGTAGATGTATGCCGAATTAATTTTAGTCATGGTGCATACGAAGATCACGCAAAAGTCTTGAACTACATTCGCGAAATCAATGCTGAGCTTGGTCTTCATATAGCGATTCTTGCCGATTTACAAGGACCAAAACTACGCATTGGAGAAGTTGAAAATAATGGAGTTCAATTAGTAACCGGAAACGATTTGGTTATTACGACACAAAAAGCCATCGGCAATGCAGAACGAGTTTATATTACGTATCCGCAATTTCCTCAGGATGTCCAAATTGGAGAAACGGTTTTGATTGATGATGGAAAGATTGTTCTTCAAGTAAAGGATACTAATAAAGACGATGAAGTAGTTTGTACCGTCATTCATGGAGGAATACTTTCATCAAAGAAAGGAGTGAATTTGCCGAATACTAAAATTTCACTTCCCTGCTTAACAAAAAAGGATTTACAGGATCTGAATTTTGCCTTGGAGCATGATGTAGAATGGATTGGATTATCGTTTGTGCGCCGATCTTCCGATATTCTCGAGTTGAAAGGACATATTCAGAAAGCCAATAAAAACGCTCGTATTGTAGCTAAAATTGAAAAGCCAGAAGCTATTGATGAGATAGATGGAATTATTGCAAACACGGATGCAATTATGGTTGCTCGTGGCGATTGAGGTGTTGAAATTCCCATGGAAAATGTGCCATTGATTCAAAAAATGTTGGTGAAGAAATGTTTGGAAGCTTCCAAGCCGATAATCATTGCCACCCAAATGATGGAATCGATGATTACCAATTACAACGCTACACGAGCAGAAGTTGGTGATGTGGCAAACTCAGTGATGGATGGAGCAGATGCTGTGATGTTGAGTGGAGAAACTTCGGTTGGAGCGCATCCTGTGAGAGTAATTGAAACCGTTCAGAAAATTTTGGCACGTGTTGAAGGTTTCGAAGGAATCTACCACAAAGACCACAAACAGAGTTCACATAAGTCGCGCATGATTT
>CAXNNF010000117.1:0-4920 GCA_964203455.1 Bacteroidia bacterium | reverse complement strand
GAGGAATTCCTGCATTAATGAAATATTTATTAAAAGAAGGCTATATCTACGGAGATTGTATGACTGTAACCGGTAAAACAATTGCCGAAAATTTAGAATCTGTACCAGATTTAAATGAAGGTCAAGAGATTGTTTATGACATTAAAAATGCATTAAAATCTTCTGGAAACATTCAAGTATTATACGGAAATTTAGCTTCAGAAGGTTGCGTTGCAAAAATTAGTGGCAAAGAAGGTGAATATTTTGAAGGAACAGCAGTTGTTTTCGAAAGTGAATTCGAAGTTATTCCGGGTCTTGAAAAAGGAATGATTAAGCCAGGTGATGTTGTGGTCATCAGGTATTGTGGTCCAAAAGGAGGTCCAGGAATGCCAGAAATGCTAAAACCAACTTCTGCCATTATGGGTGCTGGTTTAGGAGATAAAGTGGCTTTGATTACCGATGGAAGATTTTCAGGAGGTTCACACGGATTTGTGGTAGGACACATTGCTCCAGAAGCTTATGATGGCGGTGGAATAGCACTAATCAAAAATGGCGATATTATTACTATTGATGCTGTAAAGAACACCATCAATTTAAAAATTTCCAATACAGAATATGCTGAAAGATTGGCTAATTGGGTGCAACCTGATTTAAAAGTATCCAAAGGAGTATTACTTAAATATGCAAGATCGGTTTCGAGCGCCTCTACTGGATGTGTAACGGACAAGTAAATTTCAAATAAATCAAGGCCAATAGCAATAGCAAAATGGCATTCGCTTAAAAATATAAAATGGAAAATAAAAAAATATCAGGCGCAGAGGCCGTTATTAGATGTTTACTAGAAGAAGGGGTAGACTTAATTTATGGCTATCCAGGTGGTGCCATAATGCCTGTTTATGACGAATTATATAAATTTAAAGAAGAGTTACATCACGTTTTAGTGCGACACGAACAAGGTGCGACTCACGCAGCTCAAGGGTATGCTAGAGCCACAGGTAAAGTGGGTGTTGCGATTGCGACTTCTGGTCCTGGCGCAACCAATCTTGTTACTGGAATTGCCGATGCTCAAATCGATTCTACTCCTATGGTTTGTATCACTGGTCAAGTAGGCAAACATTTATTGGGCTCCGATGCTTTTCAGGAAACGGATATTATCGGGATTTCAACTCCTGTGACCAAATGGAATTATCAAATTACCGAAGCTTCCGAAATACCTGAAATTATGGCTAAAGCTTTTTATATTGCAAAATCTGGTCGTCCAGGACCTGTTTTGATTGACATCACAAAAAACGCCCAATTTGATGAATTGGAATACAGTTATAAAAAATGCACTGGAATTAGAAGTTATAATCCTAAACCAACTTTAAATCTTGAAAAAGTAAAGGAAGCCGCAGATTTAATTAATAATGCTAAAAAACCCTATATCATTTTTGGCCAAGGAATTATTCTTGGTGAAGCGGAAGCCGAATTAAAAGCATTAGTTGAAAAATCAGGAATACCTGCTGCTTGGACTATTTTAGGGCTTTCAGCAATGCCTACTGATCATCCACTAAACGTTGGAATGCTTGGAATGCACGGCAATTACGGTCCAAATGTATTAACAAACGAATGCGATGTATTGATTGCACTTGGAATGCGTTTTGATGACCGTGTAACAGGAAATTTAGCCACTTATGCCAAACAAGCCAAAGTAATTCACTTTGAAATTGATCCAGCCGAAGTAGATAAAAACGTGAAAACAACAGTCGCTGTATTGGCAAATGTTAAAGAAGCATTAACTGCCTTGATTCCATTAATCGACAAAAAATCGCACGAATCTTGGCACAACGAGTTCAAGGAAAAATACAAGATTGAATTGGAAGCCGTTATAAATGAAGAGTTAGCCACAACAAACAATATCGGGATTTCTATGGGAGACACCATAGAAATGATAAACAAACACTCTAACGGAGTCGCAATAATAGTTTCTGATGTTGGACAGCACCAAATGTTTGCTTGTCGCTATGCAAAATTCAATTCAACTAAAAGCAACATTACTTCCGGTGGATTGGGAACAATGGGATTCGCATTACCAGCAGCTATTGGTGCCAAAATGGGAATGCCAAATCGTGAAGTTGTCGCCATCATTGGAGATGGAGGTTTTCAAATGAACATACAAGAATTGGGAACCATTTTTCAATCTAAAGTTCCGGTAAAAATTGTGGTGCTTAACAATGAATTTTTAGGAATGGTGCGCCAATGGCAAGAATTATTTTTTGACAATCGCTATGCCTCAACAGTTATGGTCAATCCTAACTTTTGTGCAATTGCAGAGGGTTATTATATTAAATCAAAAAAAGTTACTAAAAGAGAAGACTTGGATGAAGCTGTTGCCGAAATGCTCGCTTCAAAAGATTCCTATTTCCTTGAAGTTATGGTAGAGAAAGAAAATAACGTATTCCCAATGATTCCAACAGGAGCATCTGTTGCTGATATTCGATTAAGCTAATATTATGGAAAATAAAACATTCACCATTTCTGTGTATTCAGAAAACAACGTTGGCCTTTTGAATAGAATTTCAGGAATATTCTTAAAGCGCCACATCAATATTTTGAGTCTAAATGTATCCGAATCGGAAATCGAGAATGTTTCTCGTTTCATTATTGTGGTAAATACAACCGAAAAATGGGTTCAAAACATAGTAGGTCAAATCGAGAAGCAAATCGAAGTTATCAAGGCTTTTTATCATGTTGATGAAGAAACCATCTTTCTCGAAAGTGCTTTATTTAAAATAGAATCGAGCTTGTTATTCGATGAAAGACAAATCCAGAACATTATTAAGGAAAGTCACTCTGAAATCGTTACGGTTTCCCGCGACTTTTTTGTGATTTCAAAATCTGGAAAACGCACCGAAATCAACGATTTATATAATAAATTGAAACCTTTCGGAATTATGCAGTTTGTTCGTTCTGGAAGAATATCAGTTTCCAAAGAAAAAATGGAAGTCACCTCTTTATTAGAAGAACTTAAATAGTATTCAGTGTTCAGTTGCGGTTATCGCAATGAACTTATAGAAGTACAACTCTTTAAATCATTAAATTATAAATTTTTACAATTATTAAATACAAAAAAATGGCAAATTATTTCAATTCATTACCACTTAGATTACAATTAGAACAATTAGGCGTTTGCGAATTCATGGATCAATCCGAATTTGCAGATGGAATAGGCGCCCTTAAAGGAAAAAAAGTAGTTATCGTAGGTTGCGGTGCTCAAGGGTTAAACCAAGGTTTGAACATGAGAGATTCAGGCCTAGATATTTCTTATACTTTGCGTGCCGAGGCGATTGCCCAAAAAAGAGCTTCTTACATGAATGCTGCCGACAATGGTTTCAAAGTGGGAACTTATGAGGAATTAATTCCTACAGCTGATTTGGTTTGCAACCTTACACCAGACAAACAACATACTGCAGTAGTTACGGCTATCATGCCTTTAATGAAAGAAGGATCTACATTAGCCTATTCTCACGGCTTTAACATTGTGGAAGAAGGTATGCAAATCCGTAAAGACATTACGGTTATTATGTGTGCTCCAAAATGTCCAGGATCTGAAGTTCGTGAAGAATACAAAAGAGGTTTTGGTGTACCCACTTTGATTGCGGTTCACCCTGAAAATGATCCAAATGGAGTTGGGTTAGCCCAAGCCAAAGCATATGCAGTTGCCACTGGAGGCCACAGAGCGGGAGTTTTGAAATCTTCTTTCGTTGCCGAAGTAAAATCAGATTTAATGGGAGAGCAAACTATACTTTGCGGAATGTTGCAAACCGGTTCCATCTTGTGTTTTGACAAAATGGTCGAAAAAGGAATCGAACCAGCTTATGCTTCTAAATTAATCCAATATGGTTGGGAAACAATTACCGAAGCCTTGAAACACGGTGGAATCACCAATATGATGGATCGTTTGAACAATCCTTCTAAAATTGAAGCTTTCGAAATTGCAGAAGAATTAAAAGATATTATGCGTCCCTTGTTCCAAAAACATCAAGATGATATTATTTCTGGAGAATTCTCAAAAAACATGATGATTGACTGGGCTAACAATGATGCCAATTTATTGACTTGGAGAGCTGCAACTGAAGAAACGAACTTCGAGAAAACAGCTCCAACAGCAGCCCATATTTCTGAACAAGAATATTTTGATAATGGCGTTTTGATGATTGCCATGGTAAAAGCAGGTGTGGAATTAGCTTTCGAAACCATGACTGAATCAGGAATCATTGAAGAATCTGCTTACTACGAATCATTACACGAATTGCCCTTGATTGCCAACACCATTGCAAGAAAAAAATTATTCGAAATGAACCGCGTAATTTCTGATACTGCTGAATACGGATGTTATCTATTCGATCATGCTTGCAAGCCTTTATTGACAAATTTTATGAAAACGGTAGAAACTAAAATAATTGGAAAACCATTTTCGACTTCAAATGGAGTAGACAATGCGGTTCTTATCGCAGTAAACAAAGAAATTCGTCAACATCCTATCGAAGAAATAGGAGCATGGTTGAGAGAATCAATGACAGCAATGAAAAAAATAGGATAATTACAATATTCTCACTCACTATTTAGGAGTGCTGGAATTTTTGATTTTCCATTGGTTTGCGATGACATTCCAGCGATATAAACAAACCAAAAAAAGAGGTGTCTATTTCATTTTTTTATTAAACTTCCTTTCATATTTAAAAATGAAAGGAAGTTTTTGGTTTTTCTTACCTCCATTAAATTCAAAATAACGTTTTTTGGCGCAAAACTATTTTATACCATTTAGATTTATAAAATAGCCTGAAATGATTCAGGTTATTTTTTTCATATATTAGACTAATATATAATTCTATTTTGTATATTTGCTTATGGCAAATTCAAAAAACATAATTGTAACGGAAAGTGAATTGGAACTTAAGA
>CAXNNF010000116.1:0-4930 GCA_964203455.1 Bacteroidia bacterium | reverse complement strand
GTAAACGAGAAATTACTAGCGCATATAGCGGAGTTAGTTGCAAGCGCAGGACGTGCGACAGAGCAGACAAAAAACAACAGAAACGGAGGACGAAAATGCCAACGCTTCGCAAAATTAAAAGAGGTGTATTGCCCCCACATTCCAACATGAAAACATCAACAACAGCCTAAAAAGTATAATTTTAAACGCTCAATAATTAGGGAAACTTTCATGGTAACCCATACTTATTCCATAAATAATGAACAAGACCTATCGAAGTATTTTCATGGTCTGACGTCATCTGCATCAGGCTCATAGGTTAAATAAAAGTTACAACTCAAAAATGTGCCATTGTCAAGTGGGGTAACCTATATTTATTCGATAAATAATGAACAAGACCGGTGGAAGTATTTTCACGGTCTGACGTTATAGCCAATGCTTAAAGTCAAAGCTGATATAATGCTGTAGACAATTTTGCTACAACTGTAAAATAATTAATTGACACTAGATTTCACACCTGTCCAAAACGTTTTTGAAGTAGTATAAAAAAAGAAGTTGGTTCCGGACGAATCCGGTATGTTTGAGTTGCAACACAAAAACATAAAACCAACTTCGGGATGAAGATCACACTTTTTTCTCAGATTCTCCAAAAAGTTCGTAGAGATTCTTTCAACGACCTAGTTGAAAAGCACCAATCCAACAAGCACTGTAAGGGTAATGATGCTTGGTCCCATTTCGTTACAATGCTGTTTTGCCAGTTTGCAAAATGTGATAGTTTGAACGACATCTGCAACGGCATGCGCTCGGCCACAGGCGACCACAACCATCTGGGCGTAAGCAAATCCATGTGCAAGTCGAGTCTTTCTTACAACAATGAACACCGCGATTGGCGATTGTTTGAAGATGTTTACTTCATGTTGTTGGACGCCCTATGGCCGGAGTTGAAACGGAGTCGAAAGCTTCTTCCCAAGCGAAAAATTTATCTACTCGATTCAACAACCATCGATCTCTGCCTTAAGGTTTTCGATTGGGCCCGTTTTCGCAAGCGCAAGGGCGCCATTCGACTGCATATTGTGCTGGATTACGATAACTGCATGCCTGCCTTTATGGATTTAAGCGATGGTAAAAAGCACGATGTTCGCGCGGCCCAACAAATCGACTTTCCCGCCGATAGCATTGTAGTAGCCGACAGGGCTTATATAGACTTCAATTGGATGCGAGAGATGGATGAGGCCAGTGTGTTTTTCGTTATCCGCGGAAAGGAGAACATCAAGCTCCTTTTGGAGGAGCGGCCATTGGACAGGGAAAATCCGGGCAATAAGGGTATACAATACGATTGGCAAGTGGAACCCGAGTTGTATTCTTCTAGGCAGAAATACACTAAAAAATTGCGCATGGTGCAGGTCTACGATGCCGACACCGGAAAATACTTTGAGTTACTGACCAACAACTTTTCTTGGACAACATCTACCATCTCGGAACTCTATCGCAAACGCTGGACAATCGAATCGTTTTTCAAAGACATCAAACAGCACCTGAAAATCAAGTCGTTCGTAGGAACCAGTCGTAATGCGGTTTTGACGCAGATTTGGACAGCATTAATCACCATACTCCTGCTAAAGGCTCTTCAAAAGCAGGCTAAACACAAATGGCACCTCTCCAATTTGGTGGCGTTCATTCGAATCAATCTCTTCGTCAAAATCGATCTACAACTTTGGCTCGATAAACCCTTTTTGGACGATTTGTCCCCTCCGAAATATGAATTCCAAATGAAATTATTTTAGAGGAGGGGGTTAGAAATGGAAAATGGCTAAATTAGCTTCTCAACACC
Organism: Bacteroidia bacterium; assembly: GCA_964203455.1. Lineage (GTDB taxonomy): Bacteria > Bacteroidota > Bacteroidia > M30B66 > M30B66 > CALQRR01. The sequence continues at coordinate 3,120 of CAXNNF010000116.1, read as the reverse complement.
GCGCCAATACAGACTTGAATATCTCAATTCAAAACGTTTTGGACAGGTGTGACTAGATTTAATTATCATGGAGAAAATAACAGATTATAAATATGCTCTTGATGAATCATCAATTGTTGCTATTACTGACCAGAAAGGAATCATGAAATATGTAAATGATAATTTCTGTAAAATATCGAAGTATAGTGCTGAAGAGCTAATCGGACAAGACCATCGGATTATAAATTCAGGGTATCATCCAACAGAGTTTATTAAAGAGCTTTGGACAACTATTGCCAATGGGAAAGTATGGAAAGGTGAACTAAAAAATAAGGCGAAAGATGGGACTGTTTATTGGGTAGACACCACTATTGTGCCCTTTTTAGATATGGATAACAAGCCTTACCAATATGTCGCCATTCGTTCAGACATAACGGACAGAAAAAAGGGTGAAGAAGAACTGAAAAAGATGCTAAAAGAAATTTCCGATTATAAGTACGCTCTTGACGAATCGGCTATTATTGCAATTACTGACCAAAAAGGAATCATTACCCACGTAAATGATAACTTTTGCAAAATATCAAAATACTCCACCAATGAATTAATTGGACAGGATCATCGTATTATAAATTCTAGATTTCACCCGAAAGAGTTTATTAAAGAGCTTTGGACAACTATTGCCAATGGAAAGGTATGGAAAGGAGAACTTAAGAATAAAGCTAAAGACGGAACCGTATATTGGGTGGACACCACTATTGTTCCTTTTTTAAACTCGACCGGAAAGCCTTATCAGTATGTTGCTATCAGATCTGACATTACTGAGCGAAAAAAAGGTGAAGATCAAATCAAAAAAAGCAATGAAAAAGCGATTCAACATGCTAAAATATTGGAAATAAAAAACGAGCAGCTTGTTGACTTCTGCAATATTGTTTCGCATAATCTAAGAGCTCCTTTAATAAATATATCCATGCTTGTAGACTATATTGAACAAAGTTCTAATGAAGCGGAACAAAGGGAAGTAGTAGCGAAAATAAAACCGGTTGTAAATCATTTAATGGAAGTGTTTAATGAATTGGTCGAATCAATACAAATTAAACAAGACATCGAAATAGAATCTGATCAAGTAATTCTAAAAGATTGTGTAGAGAAAATTCTTATTGGCTTTGAGGCTCAAATTAAAGAATATGGTGCCGATATTCAATTAAACTTCGACGAGATGGATATAATTCATTTCCCTCAAAAATATATGGAAAGCATTTTTACAAATTTAATAAGTAACGCTCTTAAATATAAATCGCCAAATCGAAAGCCTATAATTATAATAAAAACCAAAAAAGAAGGAAACAACAGTATATTATTATCAGTAACGGATAATGGATTGGGAATTGATTTGAAATTACATAAAGATCAAATTTTTAAAATCCGTAAAACATTTCATAAACATCCTGATGCAAAAGGGTTTGGTTTGTTTATGACAAAAACCCAGGTTGAAGCCAAGGATGGCGAAATTTGGGTGGAGAGTGAACCAGAAAAAGGTACTACTTTTTTGATAGAATTTAAAAACCAAAATAAATGAGCCAGATAAAAACTCTTACACTTGTTGATGACGATGACGTTTTCGTTTTCTTGACAACAAAAGCAATTGAGCAAACTAATCTTGTTGACCTTGTAAAGGTTTTCGAAAATGGGTTAGATGCGTTAAATTTTTTGAAAGAAAATAAAAACAATTTATATGCATTACCTGAAATCATCCTGTTAGATCTTAGTATGCCAATAATGAACGGTTGGCAGTTTCTTGAGGAATACGTTAAACTTTATCCAACAATAGAAAAAAAGATTACGATTTACATATGCTCCTCATCCATTTCGCCCGACGATGTTACACGCGCCAATGCTATTAGCGAGGTTTCTGATTATATTATTAAACCTATTACCAAGGAGAAATTGATAGATTTGATAAAAAAGATAGAGAAAGACGAAACAAAAAAGCAATTGCTTTAACAGCGGCTAAGGCACATTTTTTTGGGTGAACGCTCAAATGTGTGTTTACATTACAAAGTCGTAAATCACTGATAGTTTCTGCTAGTGCCTTTAACTCAAAATTGTTCCAACAGCTTCACTTAAAAGAAGGCTGCGTCACGGGTTGTTATATAGTTTTCCAGCGCGCTTTGTGAGCCATTAAGATGCTACTTTATCTTCGCTGCAACCATTGCACGAATGTCACTCTCTTTCGCCTCCGCTTGCTTCTCAATCTCGTCTGCTTTTGCTAACAGTGCATCCGTAAACGCTTTGTCTTTAATGCCGCCTGCATTGATGCGCACGTTCATGATGGCACCTAATACTGCGGTGCGTGCGCACAAGGCGCCTACACCTGCGTCGGTCACGGAGTTGGGGTTGCCAATCTCGACCATGCGCTCCATGACTTCCATGCTTGCATAGGCAATCTCTGCAGTGCGGTAGGGAATCTCCATGGCGTATTTCGATGCGCTTTCAATGGCCGCGCTGCGTGCTTGCTTTTCTTCGTCGGTGTTTTTGGGTAATGAAAATGCTTCCATGATTTTATTGAACGCCGCAGTGTCTTCATCGACCAAATGCAAGAGTTGCTTTTGATACTCCACACCTTTCACAGCCCATGTGCTGAACTCTTCCCAACGGTCGTCCCAGCCGCGTTTGTGCGACGATAGATTGGCCACCATCGCTCCAAGCGATGCTCCCAATGCGCCCACATACGCGCTGATGCTGCCACCACCGGGTGCGGGTGATTCGCTCGCAGTTTCATCGGCAAAGGCCGTGAGGTTCATGTTCACCAAACGCTTGTTGCTGCCAAGCTTTTGCTCGATGAGGAACTCTATGATTTTTTCTTCGGGTTTGAAGGGTGCGAGGTCGTCTAGCCCCAGGGACTTCACCGCAATCTTGATTTTCTCTGTTTCCGAAATACCCGGCGAGCGCTCTTGCTTGTGGAGGAAATAATCGGCCGCATCGAGCAACGATTGCTTCGGAATCAGTCCCACCAACTCGGACCCTGTGACACGCACACCGCGCGCATCGGCTTTCTTGCAAGCCTCTTCAAACGCTACATGCACGGGCGTGATGTTGATGTTGGTTAGGTTAAGGCTCAACTGTGCAATACCATATTCTTCG
>CAXNNF010000115.1:0-4982 GCA_964203455.1 Bacteroidia bacterium | reverse complement strand
AATCAGCGTTCAGAAAATGTAGTAATGGTCATTGTTTGATTATGTAATTCGCATTGAGCGCCAGAGGAAAAAGGAGAAATTTCACCATACGAATAAAACCCTGTAATGACGGTATCATTTCCAAGGATTTGACTTGCTGCTTCAACCTCTTCTTCAACCAACTGTTTGAGCACCAGTTTTCGTCCAACACAGGATATTAACAAAGCAAATTCAGGTGATAAGTCATGATTATTCTCAATACTTGTTTGAGCGGCTTTGATTGATCCGTTTATTAAACGATCGACATTGGCTTTCATGAATTTCACATAAGCACCTTCTGTCATATCGCCAGCAAATGTGATACTTTGCTCCATTTCGTTGATCGAAAGTATCGTTCTAACAACTGGGATTTGATCGTATTCGGTTCGTAAACTTAATGGGAATAACAAGCCAGATCCTGGAAGTTCAGATGCTTTATCGCCAAGAAAGGATTTATACAGTTCCAAGGCAGGAGCTCCATCAATTTCAAAAAGAACATTTTCTTTGCTCTTCGTAATTTTTCGATCTATACCGAAACTATCCCAACCTCCAAAAGAACCATAGCCAACTTGAATTGAATCTCCATAAAAACCGATTGCGGCAATTAATTTAGTTCGAGGAAAACCTTGTTGATCAATAACAAAAGTTTCTACGAAATCGGAACCATCTCCAGCTAATCCTCCTGTTAAACTAACAGAATCAGGAAGCATTTCTCTGAAACCCCTCACGAGTTCCGATCCATTTACATTTAAACCATCAGAAAGCACGAGAAGATGACGAAGTGAATTCGATATTAAGGGCGATACTAGCTGGCTGGCAATTTTAAAACTATCTATTGATTCTTCCAATTCGAGAAAAGAGAACTGAAGCATTGTCTTTTCAAAAAAAATAGCCGTTACAGCCAGACTATTGTCGTTTACTTCGGTCCCTACTATTTCACCTGAAGTGGAACATCCTATTAATTGTGAAAGTGGATATCGCGCTTGAAGTTCTTTAATTAGTTCTATCTCTGCTAAAACCTTTCGGGAGCCAAAAACAAAAACCAATTGCGGATTAAAATTATCAGTGGTTTGAGAGAGTTTTGTTTGCCATTTATGGAATGGAGTCCAACTTAATTGTTCAAGTATCATTTCAGTAAAATTAAATTCATCCTTTTAATTTATTCCTATACGGAAGAATTAAAATAGCAGTTTGAACAAAGCCAATTCGATTCTTACTTCAAAGGAAAGCCAATAAATCAATCATTAGAATTTACAATAAGCTGATAATTAATAAATAATCAAATCAGCCGCTTAAATAATCATTCTATTGACTAGAATTTTATTGGCAATACATGTAAATATACATTTTAAGGTGGATTATTTTCATAATGCAAAGCAATTCAAAGTGTTCAATTTGAAATAATACTGAGGTGCCAAGAAAAATCAAAACATGAATTACTTGATTTCCCGTGAAATGAAACTTCATTTTTCATCTAATTAAATCCCAATTTTTTTAATAAAATTCATCAAAATGTTGAATACTATTTTCCATGCAAACTTCAAGCAATCTATATTTGCACATGCTAGAAACACTATTAATTCTTGACTTTGGATCACAGTATACTCAGTTAATTGCCAGAAGAATAAGGGAACTTAATGTTTATTGTGAGATTCATCCTTTCAATAAAATCCCTCCAATCACTGAACATATAAAGGGCATCATTTTATCTGGAAGTCCTTATTCCGTTAGAAATGAAGATCGTCTTGAATTTGATTTAAATACATACAGAGGCAACATTCCTATTCTTGGAATTTGTTATGGGGCCCAATACATTGCCGATACTTTAGGTGGTAACGTTGAACGTTCTTCTATCAGAGAATATGGTCGTTCGCATTTACAGATGCAAAGAGAAAGTAGACTTCTGAAGAATATTCCAGATATGTCGCAAGTTTGGATGTCGCATGGCGATACCATTACGTCCATTCCAGCTGGATTTTCTCTGACTGCGGGAACAGAAGATATTCCAGTTGCCGCTTTTGAAAATGAATCGGATAAACTTTATGCCATTCAGTTTCATCCAGAAGTTACGCATTCGGTTGACGGCGCAACATTGCTCTCGAATTTTGTCATTGATATCTGCCATTGCAATTCAAGCTGGACTCCTTCATCGTTTGTTGAAACATCCATTGCCGATTTGCGAAATAAACTTGGTTCCGACCGGGTTGTGTTGGGCTTAAGTGGAGGCGTTGATTCTTCTGTTGCTGCAATGCTTTTAAATGAAGCCATCCGCGAAAACCTGTATTGCATTTTTGTTAATAATGGCTTGTTGCGTAAAAATGAATTTACTCAAGTATTGCACGATTATCGTGAAATGGGACTCAATATAATTGGAGTAGATGCTTCCGAAAAATTTCTAAGTGCATTAAAAGGAGTTGAAGATCCAGAGCAAAAACGGAAAATAATTGGAAGAACTTTTATTGAAGTTTTCGATGAAGAATCCCAAAAGATTTCGGGTGTGAAATGGCTGGGACAAGGAACTATTTACCCCGATGTCATTGAATCGTTTTCAGTAAATGGCCCTTCAGCAACAATTAAATCGCATCACAATGTTGGGGGCCTTCCCGACCACATGAATTTATTGGTTGTTGAGCCACTTAGAACTTTATTCAAAGACGAGGTTAGAAAAGTAGGTGCTGCACTTGGCTTACATCCTACAATTTTAAACAGACATCCTTTCCCTGGACCGGGTTTAGCAATTCGGATTTTAGGAGATGTTACCCCTGAAAATGTTCAAATAGTTCAAGAAGCAGATGCTATTTTCATTGACTTACTTCGGAGCAGTGGTGAATATGACCGCGTTTGGCAAGCAGGAGCAATATTTCTCCCTGTAAAGAGCGTGGGTGTTATGGGAGATGAGCGAAGTTATGAACATGTCATTTGTTTACGAGCAGTTACATCGCATGATGGAATGACAGCCGATTTTTCGCATCTTCCCTATCCATTATTGAGCAAAATTTCGAATGAGATTATCAATAAGGTAAAAGGTGTAAACAGGGTTGTTTATGATATAAGCTCAAAACCACCCGCAACAATTGAATGGGAATGAAAAACCGACATTTGAAATATCTATTCTTCCTTTTTTTCCTTTCACTTGGTGGAATGCAAGGCATGTATGCTCAGCAAGACACCTCAATGGTTTATGAATGGAATGGAATGAAGTTTCACTTTTATAAAGTTGAAAAAGGGAAAACCCTGTATAGTATTTCAAAAATGTTTCAGGTAAGTCAAGAGGATATTTTATCCATGAATCCTGAAATAACAGATGGTTTAAAATCGGGGATCAACATCCGAATTCCAGCCAAGAAAATAAATTCAGAACCAGAAATTCCTGCTAAATCTTATCAAATACATAAAGTCAAGCAACAAGAAACAGCATTCGGGATTGCTAAAATGTATGGGATTTCAATTGCAGATCTTGAAAAAATGAATCCTGAGATAAAGCTTGGGCTTAAAACTGGAATGGAACTTAAAGTCTATCCTGCACCCGTTAAGAGACCCAATATTAAAGTTGCGAATTCAGATTCAATATCAACTCCACAAAGCGTAACACCAACACCAACAATAGAAGTAGAGAATATCTCATGTAATGAATTGTCAAAGAAACTTCAATCAAGAAAAATTCAGATTGCATTGCTACTGCCGTTTTATTTACCTGCAGGAGAGGAATTAAATCCCAAAGCCCGTATCGGATTGGATTTTTATGCGGGTGCAAAATTGGCCTTGGACTCACTTAAAAAAGAAGGTTTCACTATTTCAGCGAATGTATTTGACGTTTCAAATGATTCCTCGTCGGTTGATGATATTTTAAAGAATCCATCTTTCGCTAAATCCGATTTAATTATTGGCCCACTTTACAGTTCTGCATTTATTCGAATTGCCGAATATGCCCAGAAGAATAAAATTCCGGCGGTTTCACCTTTCTCTCAGAGTGATGCTCTATTAGCCGATAAATCGAATGTGATTAAAGTAACACCCGATGTGATTAGTCAGGCGCAACATTGTGGCCCCGAGTTAAAAAAAATCCATCCAAATGCACACTTTTATTTAGTTCGAAACACGAATATGAAGGACAAGGAATTAGCTGATGCAATCAAGACTAGCTTATTAGTTTCGGGCGGTATTGCAACTGAGTCATTTCATGAAATCTCCTTTAGTAGTGTTAGCGATTTACTTTCAATGCTCTCTGAATCGAGCGAGAACATTATTATTTTTCCTTCGACTGCTCAAGTTCAAGTGATCGATTTCATTGCACGACTGAGCGCAGGCAGAATTGGTAAGAGAATGACCCTTGTTGGTTTAAATGATTGGAACAATTATGAGAATATTGAATTTGACCATTTGAACAATTTGAATTTCACTTTTTTCACTCCTTCTAATTCAAATTTTCAGTCACATGCTGCACAAATTTTCAGGACACGATTAAAGAAAGAATTTAAAGGGGAACCTACTTATTATACGTTTCAAGGTTTTGACGTTACCTATTTTTTCACCAAACAGGTAGCAAAATATGGCGATTCAATGTTAAAATGTCTACCACAAATAGCCTTAGAATGTGGATTCAATTCCTGCTATCATTTCGATAAAATTGGTGAACACGATGGTTACGAAAACCAATTTAATTACATCATCAAAATGGATGATTTTGAATTAAAGCGATTGAATCAACCATGACAAAAGAAGAAATTGCACACCTTTTCCAAGAACTGCAGTTCGACATTATTGCAGACCTTGAAAAAACGGATGGAGCAGGTGTTTTTATATCTGACAATTGGGTAAGAGCTGAAGGTGGGGGTGGAAAAACCTGCGTCATACAAAATGGAAATATCATTGAAAAAGGAGGGGTAAATTTTTCTGCTGTATTTGGTCCATTATCCAATGACGTATCAACAATTATGCAGGTTGCTCCTGGCGATTTCTATGCA
>CAXNNF010000114.1:0-4997 GCA_964203455.1 Bacteroidia bacterium | reverse complement strand
ACTAATTTGTGATAAGTCAATTTTTTGATTAATTTCAAATTATGAAACATCTCTGCATTCTTGTTTTGGCCTTGATTTATGTCCCACAGGTTCAGGGACAAATTACTTTAACCCGAAGTGATTACTACGATTATGACAATAAATACTATCGCGGTTACCAGAATACGGGTTTGTTAAATATTGATCTTTCGCAGAGTAATGGACCTAATCAAACATGGGATTTCAGTTGGATTGATCAAATTATTGCCGATACATTGAAAATCTCAAAAGCCGATTTAACTCCATTTTACGATGAATTCCCCACGGCCGATTATGGCTTATCATCCTCAATCAGTAATTATTTCTACGAAGAAATAACACCTAGTGGAGCTCGTATTTTAGGAAAAGTAAACTATGATGCATTTAATAGTACCTACAATGTTTTTCAATACAATACTCCTCAAATTACATTTCCTTATCCCCTTAATTATACCGATACATTCTCTTTTACGCAGCAATATAGAGTGCAATATGCGGCATTCTTCCCGGGTTCTGATTCAATTCGACAATTTAATTACAGTCGTTTTGAAGTGGAAGCAGATGCTTGGGGAAGACTTATTCTTCCCATTGGAAATTACGAAGTGCTTCGTTTAAAACAACGGTCTTTCATTACAGATACCACTTATTCGTATACCAATCCAGGAGGTTGGTCTGCAGGAGAAATTAATATTGATACAACCGATACCTATTTGTATTATGCCAAAGAAATTGGGTATCGCTTGATGTCTTTTACTCAACTTATTTCTGGAAATTCACGCTCATTAGGCTATTTAGTAGGATATAATTTATCCATTCAAACACCTGAAAAAAGTGCTTTTAAACTTTATCCCAATCCAAGTGACGAACAGATTTTCCTTGAAATTGAAATGGGGGGAAGTATTCAAATTCGTGATATGCAAGGCAGAGTTATTTTGACTGAATCGGTTTCAAAAGGGGCAAACATTCTTTCTTTGAAAGAGTTGCCCAACGGAATTTATTTTGCCTGTGTATTGATTTCGGGTAATTCGGTTTCAACTCCTCAGAAACTCATCGTAACTCACGATTAAATTATACTCAATCTGATTCATGAAAATCGGCTTTTCTCCTTGCCCGAACGACACGTTTATTTTCGATGCACTGGTAAATAATAAACTTGATAATTCGGAGCACTTGGATGTTTTTATGGCCGATGTGGATTTGCTAAATCGCAAAGCTTTGAAATCTGAGTTAGACATCACAAAGCTTTCTTTCGGGGTTTTGGCTGCAGCTTCCAATGATTATCAAGTCTTGGATGCTGGAAGTGCTTTGGGTTTTGGATGCGGTCCATTGCTCATCTCTAAAAATCCGATCTTACCCGATGCATGTCAAATCAATCATCTTAAAATTGGTATTCCTGGAGAAACGACCACTGCCAATTTACTCTTGTCGATGGCTTTCCCAGAGGCGAAAAATAAGGTGGTGATGTTGTTTTCTGACATTGAAGAAGCAGTTTTGTCTGGGAAGATTGATGCAGGATTAATCATTCATGAGAATCGATTTACGTATCACGAACGCGGCTTAAATAGAATCATCGACTTGGGCGAATATTGGGAAAAGCGAACCGGTTTGCCAATTCCATTAGGTTGTATTGTGGTAAAAAGAATGCTCCCCGAATCCCAAAAAATTGCCATAGGAAAATCAATACGCAACAGTGTAGAACATGCTTTTACAAATCGCGAAGGCACCATGAATTATGTTGCTCAACATGCCCAAGAAATGTCTCAAGATGTGATGAAGCAACACATTGCCCTATATGTAAACGAATACAGCATTTCTTTGGGTGAAAAGGGCCGAGCAGCGATTGAACGATTAATGCTCGAAGGGAAAAATGCGGGACTTATTCCGGAAGTGTGTGAACCTTTATTTGTTGAGTTATAGATTACGAATAAATTCCTCGCCCAAAATTTCAACAACCGAATTCTTATTTATCCCACCGAAAATATGGGGGAATAGTTCATCTCCCGCAGGTTCATAAATCAATTTGGGAAGGAGCAGGGTAGTATCAATTTTAAGAATCACCACATTGCCCATTTCTGATTCGAAAAAACGACTCAACGTTGCAGCAATTTGTTCCAAGTTCGAAGCATGAATGAATCCTTCTATAGCCATCGATGCTGCGGTGTATTCAGGTAAGTCGATTTGTTGTTTCCATTCCGACTTTAATACGATGTGATAGATATAGCGTGGATTATTCATTATTGAAGAATTGGGATTTAGAAATTGGCTTTGAGAATTAGTCGAATCAATCGTCCTGGTGCACTGATCCCACTTGAAAAAACACGGTATTGAGTGTCCAGTAAATTTTCGCAAGCGGCACTTAACAGCATTGTTTTCTTCGGATTCCAAGAGATTTGCACATTGAATGTTTGCCAAGCAGGTGTTCCATTGGGAGTGGCGTATTGCAAATTATCTTCACCATTTACATTGTACATATTTAGTGGCTTTTCAGCGTTAAACATCATCCAAATTGAGCCAGACCATTTATGATTTAACGAGCGTTCAATAGCAATTTTTCCATACAAAGGTGGAATATGAGCAAGGCGTTGATCGCTTGAATCGGTTCTAAACTTCCCTTCGGTAAAGTGCATACTTGCATGGACACTATAATTACTAATTACCTTCCACGTGAAGCCAATGTTTGCTCCTTTTAAATAGGCTTCTTGTGCATTGACATTAGTTCTAACAGCCGACATAACTCCATCGTAAATCACTGAATCTGATCCGTTAAAGGTCGATTTTCCCAGTATAATTGCATCATGTAGAAGTGTGTAAAATACCCCCGCATTGATAGAGAATCGTCCGTTTTTATTCCAGCTAATCGAGCCATCAACAGTCTCGGTTCTTTCAGCTTTTAACTGAATGTTTGGAACAACGAGGATTTCAGGATTGGAGTCGAATACTTTACTCATATCATCCACATTGGCTGCTCGAAAGCCCTGAGATAAATTTGCTTTTATATCTAAACGGTTTATTGGTCGATAAACCAAGCCAATTTGCCCACAAAGTATATCGTTTTTCTGAGTAGCTGTTTGGAAAGGAAATGGATAAAATGACTGATTTCCAAAATCCGATTTCAATACATTGTAGGTGTATCTGAGTCCGGCAGTGATAGTGATTTTCTTAAAAAAATCTCGCTGGAATGAAGTATAAACTGCTGCATTACTGACCGAACTTCCTCCAGCTGGATAGCGCGTGCTTGCATTGGAAATCTCTCCAGTTATTATATTCTCTGCAAATGCTTCCGATTTTACGGAGTTATAATATCCTTCAAATCCATAGAAAAATTTTAAAAATCCGAAGTTTTTTGCCCAATCTCCATTAAGGTTATATGAAAGGACTTCTTCCGATCGTGTTGTTTGATTTGGATTCTCGAACTTCCTTGTAATTCGACTTTCTTTATTCATTTGGAAACTCGCAATTATCTTTCCAGTATCAAACCACTTAGTTGCATTAAAGAAATCGAGCTGATAAGATGCCAATGCCCGCATTTCGGGGCCATAATACCATTCTGCATAAATGGGTTTCTGACTGGCTTGTAGTTCCGATAAACGATCGTATCGGTTTACGTTCGAACTCATTGAATACTGGAAATTCAATTGATGTCGGTTCCCCTTTTCCGCATCATACAACCAGCGTTGTTGAATATCCAACTGCTGATATCCCGAGCGTTTCTGAACTAAGGGATTCGGATTTGAATTACTAATGTCCTGTGAATTTACATTGCTAGCATAGTTGGAAGAATTCCAGATTTCACGTGCGTCATTTGCCCCTTGTCTTAAATCACCAAAACTTCCGAGTGTAAAAGATGTGCGAACTCCCCATTTTTTAAAACCTGCGTTCATCCATACATTTACCAAATTGTCCTGATCGAAATACTGAAAATTACCTGATGAATTTCGCAGAGTAAATCCAGAGTGGAATTCGCGATTTTTTAAATTGCTTGCTTTTGTAGCTGCTTGAGTATTAATCGAAATTACACCTCCAAGTGCATCGCTTCCATAAATTGATGATCCTGATCCCGAAACGACTTCCACCATTCCAACCGAATTTGGGTCAATGCGTAAGAGGTTTTGAAGATGACCAGCTCTAAAAATTGCTGTATTCATCCTAATGCCATCCACAACTAGTAATAAACGATTGGCTTCAAATCCACGAACAACAGGACTTCCGCCGCCCAATTGACTTCGTTGGACAAATACTTCCCCGCTCCGTTCCAATGCATCGGCCATATTGCTCGGGTTCAGCGAGGCTGGCTTTTGAAGTTGATAAATATCAAAAGGAAGCGAATTTACATCTGCTTGGAGTCGCGTGCTAGTGAAATGAAATGTTCTAATTATATTATCATTTCTTGTTTGAAGCTGCATATCCAAACGGTTTTTTGTCCAGCGATCTGGCCTTATCTCAAATGATAAATAATTAAAGGATGAAACTTTTATAACCTGTTTTTTCCATGCCCGAGGAATTAAGACAATGCCATCTTCGCCAGAATAAAACACAGAACTATCCCTACTGCATGATACTTTCACATATTGCAAGGGCTTTCCGGAGTTATTGTCGGTAAAATATATAGACTGAGCTATTGTATTAAAACAAAGGAATAGGTTGATTAAAATGATTATGGAAACTCTCACGAATTTTAAAAAATTGCATTGCAAAATGAGAAATTTTTCCCGTATGTTTCTAGCAATTTTCTTTACGATTATAAACTAAATAAATAACAGCTACTGTTTATAAAATAGGAACCATGGACAAATACATCACGCGCATATTTGTGGTGGAGGACAATGAATTTTTCTCCCAATTGATTAAGCAAAAATTAGAATTGAACGATCAAAATGAAGTCACTTTATTTAATAATGGAGATGATTTCCGAAGAAATTTGCATTTGAACCCAGACATTGTGGTGTTGGATTACAACTTACCCAACACAACGGGAATTG
>CAXNNF010000113.1:0-5003 GCA_964203455.1 Bacteroidia bacterium | reverse complement strand
TGTATTGCTTTCGAATGCGGCACCTAAATCATCATTTCCTGAATTTGAAAAACTTATAAACCCATCATTTATTCGAAACAATCAGGTTGTTTTGCATCCTATACTTTTAAATAAATTTCAGAAAACCAACCAAACGAATATCTTACTTCTACAAAATGACACTTTAAATCACATTGATATTAGCTTTCCAACTTCTATTATCTCTCCCAAACATCATGTTATTGTCTTTAATACGAAAGTGGCAACGATCGATTATTTGGAGAAAACTAATAATGAAATCCTTTGTGTCATTCCTGTTCCATGGCTTGGTGTGAAACAAAAAAATCGATTGGAAATTTTATCATTAAAATGGGGATGCGAATTTTATGATCCCGAAAAAAGTGGTTGGCGAACTATTTCTAATTGATTGGGAATGATAATTTGCCGAGACTCCCCATTTTTTGTTTTTGATTTTATCCAAACTATCGTTTATATTTGAAATCGAATTAATAATTGGAAAAAAAATCTGAATGTATAGAAGCAATCTGACGATTATTTCCTTAACCTTGTACGTTTTTTAAACAAGATAATAATCAAGAATATCAACAAATGAAAAGAATTACTCTGATTTTCATAGCGTTAAGTGTATCCATTTTCACTAAAAATGTGAGCGCTCAATCTAACAACATTCCAAATAAATGCTCAACTGTAGAAGTTACGGAGCAGGAAATGCAAAAACATCCCGAGCTTAAATCCGAACGCGCTAAGTATGAAAAGAGTGTTCAGGAATATTTATTAAATAACCCATCGGCTCAAAAGTCTGGGAATAAGCGCATTATTCCAGTTGTTTTTCACGTTATTCATGAATGTGGTCCTGAGAATATTTCAAGAGCCCAAATTCTGGATCAAATTCGTGTTATGAATCAAGATTTCTCTTTGACTAATCCGAATTTCTCTCAAACTCCTTCCGCATTTGTACCTCTTGCTGCTGATTGCCAAATTGAATTTCGTTTAGCCACTAAAGACGATTTAGGAAATTGTACAGATGGTATTGTACGTGTTTATTCTCCTAAAACTAATGATGCCTCAAATGATAATGGCGTAAAATCTGTTTCGCATTGGAATTCCTACAAATACCTTAATGTTTGGGTTGTTAAATCCATTGGAGCCCTCGATGGTACTAGTGGTGTAGTGTTAGGTTATGCTCAATTTCCATTGGGCGGTTTGTTGTCAACCGATGGTGTTGTTCTTCGTCATGATTGTACCGGTAGTATCGGAACTGCTGCTGCAAATGGTCGTTTAGGTCGAACAATTACTCACGAAGTTGGTCACTGGCTTGGACTTCGTCATATTTGGGGTGATGCCGATTGTGGTAGCGATGGTGTTGATACTACGCCAATTGCTTTCGGTCCTAATTATGGAATTTGCTGGAATGATTATCCATACAATGTAACCTCATGTGGCAGAGATCCTTTAGATACTTCAGGTGAAATGTTCAATAATTACATGGATTATGTTGATGATCAATGTATGAGCATGTTTACAAAAGGGAGGTACATTTTAGATACCAATTACCTCGATACAACTTATACTACGCAAATTTCTTACGATACCATTTATGCTGATTCAATTGATGTTGATACAATTACAAATATTGTAAACCAATACGATACAACCTATGTTGATTCAAGTTCTATTGATACATTCACTGTTGATTCGGTAGTTGTTGATTCTGTATTTAGCACTATAGATTCTTCTCTATTGTTCGTTACTCAAACTATATATCCTGTCGACTCCATTGCAACAAATACGTATCAAGTTATTGATTCCATTATTACAACTTCAACTACTCTCGAAACGTATGTTAATAACACGGTAACTTATATCGATGCTATAAATGAAATACCGAACATTGTAATTGACAACATTACTTATGAATTGGATTCGGCTTCTTATAAATCAGGTCAGCTTGATATTATTAACGCAACATTGGCTTCTTTCAGAAGTTATTTAATTTCAGACGCCAATCTAGAGGCTACTGGTACAAGAGATGAGGATGTAAACAATCCAATAATCTGTTCTCCAATTGCTAATTTCTGTGAAAACAGAAGAATGGCTTGTGCTGATGCTTCTGTTTTATTCACCGATGCTTCATACAATGCTCAAACATATACACGTGCTTGGGATTTCGAAGGTGGTACACCTGCAACATCAAGTACCGCAACTCAAACGGTTACCTATGCTAATCCAGGAATTTTTAATGTGAAGCTAACTTCTTCTAATGATCAAGGAGCTAATTCAATCGATAAAAATGATCACATAACAATCAGTGGTTCAACCGCAGATAATTCAACTGGACCATTTTGGGATAAGTTAGATACTCAAGATGACTTCAATAGTTGGATTACATTCGATAATGATGATTCATTCTCAGAAGTACCTGTTAAATGGGAATTTAGTCCAAATACAGGTTATGGAAATTGGGGAAGTTGTGTTAAAATTCGCAATCTTTATAATACTCCTTCCGAATCGGATGATTTAATTTCCCCTTCGTATAATATTAGCAGTGTTACTAACCCTTCAATGACATTTAGACTTTCTGGAGCTGAAGCTGGTGGTACTGCAGATGATAAATTGAATATATACACTTCTACTAATTGTGGTCAAACTTGGGTACTACGTAAAGCGTTTACTGGAGCTGAATTGGTAACTGCAGGTCTCTACACTTCTGAATTTGTTCCAAATAACCCGAATCAATGGCAAACGTTTGCTGTAGGTCTTGCTAGTATTTCTTCTCAAACAAATGTTCGCTTCCGCTTCGAATTAGTTGCTGGTCCTAATGGAAGTAATAATGTGTATATTGATGACTTAAACATTGGTAGTGCTTTAGGTTTTGAAAATGTTGCTGATTACATTGGTTTAAGTGTATACCCAAATCCTTCAAATGGTTTCACAAAACTTGAGTTCACAACTAATAAACAAGCAAAAGTTCAAATTCAATTATTGAATGTATTGGGTCAGCCAGTATTAGCTCCTTATTCAGCGCAAATACTTCCAGGTACTCAAAACTTTAATATCGATATGACACCTTTTGCATCAGGTATCTACACGGTTCAATTGCAAATTGATTCTGATGTTTATTACACCAAAGTCATTAAAAACTAATTAGTATTCATTTTTATACAAACAAAAACCCCGCTTTAAGCGGGGTTTTTGTTTGTATCTGATTTCTTTTCGTAATTTCATTTTTTAATAAACATTTGTATGATGAAGAATTTTTTTATACTCCTTTCTCTTGTTGGAATTACCAGTGCGAATGCGCAAGATGTTATCATGCTCATTAAAGGAGGCAGCATTCAAGCGAAAGTACAGGAAATAAAATCGAAAGAAATTGTCTATAAGAAGTTCTCCAACGTCAATGGTCCCAATTATTATATCAACATTGAAGATGTAGAAAAGATAAATTATGAAAGTGGAGCGGTAGATGTTTTTGAAGCCAATCCGAATGCGGGCACGGCTTTCTCATACAATGCTAAAAAAACGGAATCTTTTTTTGGAAATAACATTATTAGCATAAATGTCCCGGATATTCTTTTTCAAAATGTAACGTTCTCTTTCGAAAGATTTGTAGGTGAACAAAAGAAATTGGGACTTCGTTTTCCAATGAGTTTTAGTTTGTATGGAGATAATAATAACAACTTCCCTTTCAATAGTTACAAAATATTTTATTCTGGAGTTGATGTAAACTATTATCCCACAGGACAAGGACAAGCGCGTATGTTTTTAGGTCCTGTATTAAGAACAGGTTATGCACGTGTTCGTAATACGAATGATATATATGATGGATTTTCATATAATTCTTATCAGTCAATCTCAAACACGGGTTACTTTTCCTTTATGCTTCAAGGGGGATTTTTATTCACTCCGGTTAAAGAAATTATAATCAGTTCTTCATTCGGATTGGGATCAATACGCTATTTTACAACAGCTCCCAATAACGGAAATCTAGCTCAACCAAGTGCAACATTTCATTTCTCTGTAGGTTACCGTTTTTAAATTTCGGTTTCAATTTCTTCAAAACGAATATTAAATTCGTTTTCTAGTTCTAACAATACTGGTGTATATAACTCTGGAGTTACCGGAAGGAGCAATCCTTTTTGTGTGCATTTTCCAAGGAGTAGGTTTTTCAATGAAATAGCCAATGGTATTCCAACAGTCTTGCCCATGGCGGTTTTTACATTATTCTCGCCTTCAATATGAAGTGAGCAACTCAATTGCATGTTTTTTCCATCCAATGTATACTCGAACATATGTTGCATAACAATTAAATCGCGATCTTGGGGCTGAAGCTTCCATTTTCTCTCGAGCAAATCTTGTAGTATAAATGCGGGACTTTGATTTCCTTTTAATGGAATGGTAATGTTATCTGCTATTCCTGTCCACAGGATTTTTTCAATAGACTCTGCTTCATAATCACTTCCCATAAATTCCACCAAACGGAATTTCAAATTATCACCCTCGCCAGGAAGAAATGCCACGAAAAAATCGAAATAGGTCGTTTTATCGGTAAGTGGGAATAAATACGAATCGTCAGTTAATCCAAGCTGTACGAAAATATTCCATGCTCTACAGAAGCCGGTATGACGTAAAGTTCCCCGAACCATCGTTTTGATTTCTTTCAATCCATAGATTTCCTTATACGATAAAGAATCGCGATTAGGATAGCCATCGTATAGTGCACCATTGGCAAAATGAATGGTGTCGGGTTCTCTGTAAAGCCGCGAGTATGGTTTGAATTTTAACCGCCCATTTTCCAGATATTTTGCGGTTCCCTGTCCAGCTAAAATTACATTTCTTGGATTCCAACTAAATTTATAACCCCAAGGATTATCGATACATTCTTGGGCAACCAGGCCACCACAATACGATTTAAATGAAGTTATTACAGCACCTTTCGCATGTAAGTTATCTATAATGTGCTTGGCAGACATGTGGTCAATTCCTGGATCAAGCCCACATTCATT
>CAXNNF010000112.1:0-5008 GCA_964203455.1 Bacteroidia bacterium | reverse complement strand
GTCATTTTAAAAGAAGGAAAAGATGTAAGTATTTTTGCAACAGGCCATTTGGTTTGGAAAGCATTGAAAGCAGCAGAAGAATTATGGAAGATGGGAATCGATGCTGAAGTAATAAATATTCATACCATTAAACCTCTCGATGAAGCTGCAGTCATTGCTTCGGTTAGTAAAACGGGATGCGCCGTTTCGGCCGAAGAACATCAACGCAACGGAGGTTTAGGCGATAGTATCGCTCAGGTGTTATCAAGAACACTTCCTCGCCCATTGGAAATGGTTGCCGTAAATGATAGCTTCGGCGAAAGCGGAACACCAGAAGAATTGATGGTTAAATACGGATTAGAAACTGCTGACATTGTAAAAGCTGCTGAATCCGCAATTCGCAGGCGTTAAACATTTCGGAATTACTGACCGGAGCTAAACATGGAAGAACACAGCGACCGGGAAATTCTTGAGCTTTTTGCGCAAGCCGCAAGCCGCAATCGTGCGTTCAATATTCTTGTGCTGCAACATCAACAAAGACTCTATTTTCATATCCGAAAAATGGTCATCAACCACGATGATGCTGACGATTTGTTGCAGAATGTATTCATCAAAGCATACAAAGCCCTCGATAATTTCAGAGAAGACTCGAAGATTTATACTTGGCTGTATAAAATTGCCACCAACGAGTGTATAACATTCCTTAAATTAAAAAAGAAACGATTTACCATACCGATGGTAGATGTTGAATACCAGCTTGCCCAAAATTTGGAGACCGATGTCTTTTTCAGTGGCGATCGAATTCAAATGAAATTACAACAAGCTATTTTAACCTTACCCGAAAAGCAACGTTTGGTTTTCAATTTGAAATATTTTGAAGAAATGAAATATGAAGAAATGTCCGAAATATTGGGCACTTCCGTGGGCGCTTTAAAAGCGTCGTTTCACCATGCCGTAAAAAAGATTGAAGAATTTATCAAACGCGATTAAACCAAAATACACCTTAAGCATCAGAAGCACAACATGAAAACGGAAGAAACATCGGAATTTGATTTTGAAGGTATGCCAAAGGAGAATCCATTTACGGTTCCTGCTGGTTACTTCGATCGCTTTCCTGTCAACATTGCTGAACGCATTCATGAAGAAAACAAGGTAAAGCCACGAATCCTGTTTTTACGTCCATCATCACTCGCCGCTGCAGCGGTTTTTCTAATAATTGCGGGAGTTTTAGGGTATCGATATTTAACTGGCTCTTCTAATGAATTGACCAACGAAGAAATTTCAACGTATGTTTACCAGGAAGGAATTATTGATGAAGTAGAAGTGGACGAACTGATTGAAAACCATCACTTCGCTCTAAATTCCGATACCACAACCTATCAAAATTCCGATACCGAAAAAACCGAAATCCAAAACTATTTACTCGAAGAAGGAATCGAGGATTCAGATATTATTAACGAACTCTAATTCAACAGTCATGAGATCCGCTATTATCATTTTACTATTCAGCTTGAGCATTCCATCCATAGCTCAGAAAGACAAAGTTCGCGATCGAATAAAATCACAACGCATCGCTTTCATTACCGATCGCCTTTCTCTAAGCTCGGAAGAAGCTCAGAAGTTTTGGCCGGTTTACAATCAATACACGGACGAATTGGAAGGCATCAAAAGAGAGATGAATAAACTTCGCAGGTCCACCAACGACAATTTAAAAAATCTCAGTGAGAAAGAAATTGAAAAAGCATTGGATGACGATATTGTAAGTCAGCAAAAAATGGCTGATGTACATCGTCGTTTTCAAACTGAATTAAAGAAAGTGATTACCGTTCGAAAAATTGCTCAATTATACAAAGCCGAACACGATTTTAAATTAACCTTGCTCAAGCGGATGGGCGAAAAGGGGAGACAAGGCCCACCACCCCCTCCGGAAGAAGAAATGTAAATATTTTGAACCATCGCAAAATGAGAGAGCGCTTTTCGAAGAAATTCGATGGCGCTTTTTTATTTATGTATTCTTTTTTCTACGACAAATGATATAATCTTGATGGTTCATCATTCCTCTTGGACGAATATCAAGAATTTCGAAATATTCGCCCCATACACGTTTTACATAATCGTGTGTATGAATGGTCGTCCTATAAAACTCTGGAAGACCTTGAGTTAAATCTCCAACAAAATAATAAAAGCCTTTTTCGTTAAGTTCTTTTTCTTGAGCTTCATTTAATATGGCCCTAGATTTTTTGTTCTCAACAGTTAAAATCAGATATGCATTTTCTTTGGTAATACGATAAAGATCTTCAAGCCAAATCATTTGCATGTCCTCTGGAAGATGAGTAAAGACGCTGATTCCATATACAAAGTCAAATGAATTGTCATCAAATGAAGATGGCCCATTGATAGGATTTACTCTAAAATCACCAAAATTAGAAAAGTGCTTTTGGCAATAGTTAATTGCTTCATCATCAATATCACTTCCGCTAATTTTAACCTTGGGATAAGAAAAATGAATAGCCATAAATACCCTTCCACAACCACATCCGAAATCAAGAATAGAATTAAAATTACCAACGGATTTCCCATGGGGATTTAGCGCATCTTCAAATTCGCGCAGATTTCTATATCCACTCGAAATAAAATCATCATAAAAACCTCCTGTAATTCTTCGCTGTAATAACTCTGGTGGCGGTATATTAATTTTATTATATAATTGAAGAGATTCTCTGAGTTGACTTAGCTCAGTTTTAATTGTTTTAGTAGTTTCTTCCAGGTTTCTGACTTCTGGTGAATACTTAATAGTGTTTTGAAATTTCCCTTTTATTTGGTTCCTTAAACCTAAAGGGAGTAAACTCGCGATTGGCATAAAAAAAGAATTTAGGTTCCACAAATAAAATAACTGCGACCCAAAAAATCAAGTTCTATTTGAAAAAAAATCTTAAAATTTTCCCAACCACTCCATAGCGGTTCCACTGAGTAACCGAACTTTTTCTTGATCAGATAATTGCATGTTTTTAATTAATGATCCCGGAACATCTTCGCCTAATGGAAATGGATAATCGGAACCCAATGCAATACGATCTACTCCAGCAAAATCAATCAAATAACGCAATGCAGCCTCATCATGAACCAAGCTATCGAAGTACAAACGATCGAGGTATTTTTCGGGTGAAAAAGCATTGTCGATAGCTACCAAATCGGGGCGACAATCGAAGCCGTGTTTTATACGCCCCAATGTAAGCGGGAACGAGCCTCCGCCATGCGCAAAAGCCACACGAAGTTTTGGCAAACGTTCGAAAATACCTCCGAATATCATCGAACAAATTGCACGCGAAGTTTCAGCGGGCATTCCCACCAACCAGGGTAACCAA
This sequence comes from Bacteroidia bacterium, assembly GCA_964203455.1. GTDB lineage: Bacteria > Bacteroidota > Bacteroidia > M30B66 > M30B66 > CALQRR01. Next base: position 1,664 of record CAXNNF010000112.1, on the reverse strand, counting down.
TACCGTTGGATATCTTTCTGTCCAAACATTTCCCAAGGATGAACAAATATGGCAGCACCTAATTCTTCAGCGGCCTGGAAAATCTCGAAAAATTCGGGTTCATTCAAATTCATCTGATTCACATTGCTCCCAATTTGAACACCCGCCATGCCCAATTGCTTCATGCAGCGTTCGAGTTCCTTGATGGCAAGTTTAGGCGATTGCATTGGAATCGTTCCCAATCCAATAAAGCGATCCGGATATTGGTTCACAATTCCAGCAATATGATCATTCAAAAATTCAGAAATTGCCAAGGCATCTTCTCCCTTTGCCCAATACGAAAACATCACCGGCACAGTGCTCAAAACTTGAACATGCACTCCATGATGATTGCATTCTTGAATACGCGCCGATGGATCCCAACAATTGTCTTGCACCTCCCTGAAAAACTGATCGTCTTTCATCATACGCGCGCAACATGGCTTATGATGATCCAAATGAATAAATCCACCATACCCAAAACGTTCTTTGAAATTGGGTATGTGCTCAGGTAAAATATGGGTGTGTATGTCGATGGTTTTCACGAGAATGTTGATTTGAAAATCCGATAGCTATCGGATTGAAGATTTGAAGATTTGATAGCAATCGGATTGAAGATTTGAAAATAAGTGACTCATCTTCAAATTTTCAAATTAGCTCATTTTCAAATCCCTCATGGTTTCTCCATCACCGTTCCACATTGCTTGCAGGTGCGCAAATGTTCGTCGGAATAAAAGGCTTGCATGACGGGTGGTAAATTTTTCACAATATCGCCCACATGCAATTGCGTTTCGTGCAGTTTGTTTCCACAGTTCTCGCAAAACCAGATGAACGAATCCAAAATAGTTTCAGGTCGCACAAGCTCTATTACTAATCCAACAGTGTTTGCTGGACGTTGAGGCGAATGTGGTGTTTTCCCTGGGAGCATAAAAATATCGCCTTCGTTAATGGGAATATCAACCGGTTTTCCATCCTCCATGATTTTTAACACCATGTTGCCTTCGAGCTGAAAGTAAAACTCTTCTGTTTCGTTGAAATGATAATCTTTTCGGTTGTTTGGTCCGCCTACTACCATCACAATAATATTATCGGCGGTTTTGTAAACGGACTGGTTGCCAACTGGGGGTTTTAAGAGATGGCGATTTTCATCAATCCATTTCTTGAAATTAAACGGTCGTTGGATAGACATAAGCTGTATTTTTGGGGCAAGTTACTAAAACCTACTTATTTCTCTTATGGAACTTAATCTCTCTGGACGAACGGCCTTGGTTTGTGGAAGCACACAAGGAATTGGACGAGCATGTGCACGTGAATTGGCATCGATGGGTGCTCACATTGTTTTATTGGCGCGTGATGAGGCCAAATTGAAAGAAGAGAAAGCTGAATTGGATCGGTTAAATGGACTGAATAACGATTACCTCGTAGCCGATTTCAACGATTGGAGACAGGTTGAACAGGTGGTGAAAAATTTTGTAGCACAGCAAAAGCCCATTCACATTTTAGTGAATAATAACGGAGGTCCGCCAGCCGGACCTATAACTGAAGCGCGCCCAGAAGCATTCGAATCGGCCTTTACACAGCATTTACTTTGCAATCAGGTTTTGGTACAGGCCGTTTTGGATGAAATGATTAAAGTCGATTATGGA
>CAXNNF010000111.1:0-5017 GCA_964203455.1 Bacteroidia bacterium | reverse complement strand
TATTATCCCGACATAACGGTGATGTTTACCGATTTTAAAGGATTTACGCACATCGCCGAAAAACTATCGCCCGAACAATTAGTGCAAGAAATAGATGAGTTCTTTACGGCTTTCGACCTAATCATGGAGAAAAACGGCATCGAGAAAATCAAAACCATTGGGGATGCCTACATGGCAGCAAGTGGCTTGCCTGCAGTTAATGATACACACGCACTCGATATGGTAAATGCCGCAGTAGATATTATTGAGTATATGGAAGTGCAAAGGCAAATTCGTATTGCCGCTAACCGCCCTGTTTTCGACATTCGAATCGGAATTCACACCGGACCCGTTGTAGCAGGAATTGTAGGTCATAAAAAATTCGCTTACGATATTTGGGGCGATGCAGTGAATCTCGCGTCCCGCATGGAATCTTCCGGCGAAGCAGGCCAAATTAATATCAGTCAAGCAACATACGATCGAATTAGCTCCACCTATTCCTGTATTTTTCGTGGAGAAATAGAAGCCAAAAACAAAGGGAAAGTCGGAATGTATTTCGTAAATCTACCTAGTAATTAGCACGTTATTATTTATTAGAATGAACAAAGGGATTCTGCTTTTTTTCTTGTTCATTCCACTTTTTACTTGGGCTGAAGTTCCCAAGCCCGATTGGGCATTCGTTATAAAAGGATTCCAAGACGTCGATTTGGTAGGACTCGAAACCGATAAAGAAGGGAATGTTTATGCCTGCGGAATTTATTCGGGATGGATGGAAGTTCCTGGTATAAAAGAACGCTTCAAAGCACCAAACCATGTTGCGGGATTCTTAATTAAAATTTCAAATAAGGGCAAAATACTGTGGGGCTTGCCTTTTCTCAGTTCGAAAGATACTAGAATCCAAAGCATGACTTTATTAACCGATGGAGAAGTTGCCGTTTCGGGATTTATGGACTCGGATTTTATTTATCCATCCAACGATGGAAAGATTCAAAAACACTCCGGCGGAAATGGGTGTTTTATTGCGAATTATTCCAAAGAAGGAAATTTGCGTTGGACTAAAAGTCAGCTAGCCTCCTGGGCTGAAGCTCCATCAATTGCAGCCGATAGTTCGGGTAATATTTATTGTGCGGGATATTACACCAAAGGATTTACAGGAGATCAAATTCAAAAATCCGATTCAGTTTCTTCAACAAGTGAATTTCTATTGAAACTTTCTCAAAGCGGCGAAGTTCTTTGGCAGAAATATTTTAAGTCTGACGTTCCTCAACACTATTACAACAAGAAGCCTCGCGTTAGAGTTTCTCCCGATCAAAAACCCTATTTCTTCAGCACCTTAATCAAAGATAAAGTGCTTGTTTATTCGGGGTCCGATGTGCAGCAAATCAATAGTGTAAATAATCATTCGGGCTACGTAATGGTTTTTGATGCAAATGGAAATTTTGTTTGGACAAAGCAATTTGGTGGCAGATGGGCGCATCCGATTTGTGGAGCTGATTTCGATGCACAAGGAAATCTGAATGTTGTTACCAGTTTCGGCTCCGAATTTTACATCAGTAACGACGATGTTTCGAGCAGCCAAGAAACAAGTTCAAAACCTTCGGGAGCCAGTTCGGGCATCGCTTGGTTCACCTTGGATAATTCCGGAAGGCTCGTCGATATTCATTATCAGGTGGAAAAAACTGGGGCCTTTTCGACCAATGCGCGTTTCTTGGAAATGCTTCCCGATGGATCAAAATTGATAGGAGGGGAGTTTACCAACATACTCAACTTTAAGAGTAGTGCGGGCAAGGTTCATTCCATCTCCGGACAAATTTCCAATCACAATACATGGATGGGTGTTTTTGACGAAGCATCCGAAATAGAATCACTCTGGCAACCACTTAATACCATCAAGGGGTTCAGTTTTCCAACCTATGTTTCACACCATGGAAAATTTCTTTCAACAGGTTTTATGTGCTACGAAGAACAGGATGTCCAGTTAAAATCAAAAATGCAGAAGGTGCCCAAGGCGGAGCGCGCTCGGTATACAATCATTACTTCGGGAGTGTTAGAACGGAAGAAACAAGTATCCGATTCTCCGCTTTTGACTGCGTGCAACGAATCGAAATTGTATGAAGTTTTAAGCAAAACAGGTCTTAACACTCGCGATAAAGCAAATACATTTTTAGAAGATCGAACTCCCGGAGATGTTGAATCGCATCTAGCCAATTCTGTTGTATCGCAAGAAAGCAACAATTCAGAAACAATCAATCAAGATACAACACGCAATGGGAGTTCGCGTGCGAAAAACGAGTTTACAAATGCTGCCGTATTTCCCAATCCAACAAACGGTTTCACACAACTTAAAGTTAACTCCACCGATTCGCATCTGAGTATCAGCTTGTTTTCTTCCAATGGATGTTTGTTATTTAAGGAAATCAAGCAGTCGGAATCAAAGCAATTCGATGTTCAACTGAATGTTTCTGCCTTAGCATCCGGAACGTATTTACTTGTTTGTGAATCGGGTTCATTTCGGAAAGTGTTTCGGTTGATAAGGATTTAGTTTTTTAAAAGTTAAAAGGAGAAAGTAAAAGAGGAGAAAGTTGAAAGGAGAAAGTTGAAGGAGAATTTAATCAGTTCTTGCTGAGGAATTTTCCGAAGTTTAGAAATGATGAATCCCGTCGAGCCACAAAGCAAACCTCGGGATAGGAGAAAGTTAAATGTTGGATAATTCAAAGTTGTAGGTCAGATAATCCAATTTGCAAGTCGGATAATTCAATTTGAGTGATGGAAAATTCGAAATAATTGCGAAGAAACAATCTCAATTAGTGTCAAATATTTAATCAAATTTACCTGAGTAAAATGGACGCTAAAATGCAAGTGAAATCTAACCGAATTGAACTATGAATCGAAGACGTTTCTTATTGAATTCGGGATGCCTCAGTGTAACACTGATGTTGAATCCATCCTTTACTTTTTCATCAAATCCGAACCTAAACTTTGAAGGAGTTGGAATTGATTTACCCTTGCCGGGCGAAAGCATTTTCGATTTTATCATTCGTTTGAAAGGGTAATTCGATTTAACATTCTACCGACAAATACTTGCTGCAGGAAATGAATTTAAAGAAGGCGATGCCATTGCAGGATTAGCGGCAGAAAATGAAACATCTCGTTTAAATGCTCGAACGTTAATTGCCAATACGCGCTTAGTCGACCTGAAAAACAATTCGGTTTATACGGATAAATTATCCCAATTAATCGATCAAACGACTTCCGAAAATCAGGATTTTCAAAAGCTAAAATTCTCCGAATTCAAAATGTTCCTTCTCGAAAAAAGTGAAAATGAAATCCAGCAAATTATTCCTTCTTTAAGCAGTGATCAAATTGCCGTGGTGGTGAAGTTAATGTCGAACGATGAACTGATTCGCATAAGCAGCAAGGTGTTTAATCCACTGCCCGATTCTCAAATTGGGAGCAAAGGGTATATGGGCGCTCGTGTGCAGCCCAATTCGCCAACCGATAATCCGGAAGATGTTTTATGGCAGGTCATGGATGCTTTTTCATTTGCAGTCGGAGATGTGGTTTTGGGAACAAATCCAGTTTCGAGTAATCCGAAAGATGTCGCCAAAATTGAAGAAACATTATTCAATATCATCCAAACATTTGGACTTCAGAATACCATTCCACATTGCGTTTTAGCCCATATCGATATTCAAGCGGAAGTTGAAAAAGAACATGAAGGCACCACTGGAATTTGGTTTCAAAGTATCGCCGGAACCGACGATGCCAACAAAACCTTTGATATTTCGGTCGAGAAAATGCAGAACCATGCAAAGTCGAGAAAAGGGAAATATGGTTTGTATGCCGAAACGGGTCAAGGAGCCGACGAAACCAATGGTCATGGAGCAGGCTTCGATTTGTTAATTCACGAATCGCGGAAGTATGGATTTCATCGGGCTTTAAAGATGCAGCTATTTGCGAAGATCAGCAACCGTGGGTATTTGTGAATGATGTTGCGGGCTTTATTGGACCGGAAGTGTTTCGTACCAAAGAACAATTGGTTCGTTGTTGCCTAGAAGATTTGGTGATGGGTAAATTACACGGCCTCTGCATTGGTTTGGATATTTGCACCACGCTTCACATGGACGTTAGTCTAGACGATCTCGATTGGTGTATCGATCAGATTATGCCTGCAAATCCTGCCTATTTAATGGCCCTGCCCACCAAGAATGATCCGATGTTGAGTTACTCAACAACATCCTTTAGCGATCATGTTCGGGTGCGAGAGAAATTTGGCTACAAAGTCAATGATGCTATGTGGGATTTTTTCAAAAACATTGAAATAATAAATTCTGATGGCTCTCCAACACAGCATTTCGGCGATCCCGTTTGGGTATATTATCAGCACCAAAAAAGATATGGAGATACGCGATCTAAAGAAACAATTTATGCTGAAGGAAACACCGCAATTGCCAATGTTCGGAAACGAGGAGTTCCGATTGCTGTTGGCCATGGAAAGCAGCTTTGGGATTTAGAACCCAAATTGGATTTAGAAGTTAGGGCCTTATATAAAGATGCTAAATACTGTTTGTGGGAAGAATTATCACCGTCGTTTGTTGCAACAATTCCCAATGTAATTCAGCTTAGTTCCATTTCGAATGACCGAAAAGATTATGTGTATCATCCTGCTTCAGGCGAAAAACTGGATGGTAGTTCTTTAAAGAAAATTCAGGAATTAAAGCAAGGGCGTTCAACGAAAAAAACAGATGTTCAAATTGTTATTTCCGACGGATTGAATGTGCTTTCCTTATTCGACAATGGACATTTAAAACCATACTTAGAAACCTTACGCAATGACTTAATTCAAAATGGATTTTCAATTGCGGAAGAAAACCTGCTAATTAATAATGGTAGAGTTCGTGCGGGTTATCAAGTGGGCGAATTGCTATTTGGAGAATCTCTGCCATCAAACAGCAAGAACATACTATTGCATATTATTGGTGAACGACCCGGTTCCGAACACCGAAATTTTTCTACTTACATCACAGTTGCCAAACAG
>CAXNNF010000110.1:0-5073 GCA_964203455.1 Bacteroidia bacterium | reverse complement strand
GTTCAATTTCAGCCAATTTCTTTTCAGTAATATCAACCGTTACTCCCATAAAAGTAATTTTGTTTGACGCATTTTTTCGCGCCATTGCTGATTTTTCAAAATACCTCAATTCCCCATTCGGGAATAGATGGCGGCAAATAAAATTATACGGCTCTAATTTGTCAATCAGATTTGCATAGAGTCGAACAAATTCTGCACGATCTTCGGGATGGTGATATTCTAATGCTTGATTAAAATTAAGGGGTTTCGAATCTTGTGCTGGTAGGTTATAGAATTCGAACATCGACTCCGACCAGATAGAACTGTTGCTTTCCCGATCAATTTCCCATGCTCCAATTTTAGCCATTTTATAGGCCTCACGTAGCTTTCCATCGGTTTCAATACGATTAAAATATTCGATATTGATAGAAACTAACTCGGAAATGGAATTCACCAAATTCAAATGTTCGTACTCCCACTTAAAATTAAGTTGGTCTGTTTCTATTAATAAAAATTGATTCTCATTTGAAGCTCCTTTAATCAAACAGAATAGTAAAGAAATATCGTCTGTTTTATTAAAAACTGAATTAATTAAATTACCATCCAGAACGTTGTATTCAAGACTGTTTGAATAGATGATATTGGACTGCTTCAACTTTTCGGAAATTTCTTCAATCGATATTATAGCGCCAATTTGAGAATGAGAGTCTTCTTTTATTGTAGAATAATAATGAAGACAATTTGCTTTGTTTTCGGATTGGTTCATTTCCCAAATTGACATTCGGGAGATATTGACATTTTTATGTAAAATTTCAAAAATCAATGCATAAAAATCACTCAGACTTTGCTTTGCAGATAATTCTTGCCGCGAAATTTCGAATAATGTTTTATCGATGAGTTTTCGTCGTTGCTCCTCTTCTATGAGTTGAGTTACATCTTGGAAAACACCTGTTATCAGATAAGGATCACCTGCTTTATCACTTAATACGAGCCGCATAGAATCCCTAACCCAAATCAATTTCTCTTGCGCATTAAGTATTCTGTATTGTATGCTGGCTTCACCGGTTTCGAGAAGTTCTTTTTGACCTTCTTTCAATACATACAAATCATCTTGAAAAATATGAGATACCCAGAAATCATCTGATTTTAAAACTTCGTTGGTATTATAACCAAACAATGTTTCAATACGATCGCTAATATAATTGAAACTGTAATTTGCATTAAACTGGGTTGTGTATGGAACAACCGGAAGTGTATTTACCAATATGGATAGCTTGCTCTCTGATTCTAGCAATGCCTCTTGTGCGGCTTTTCGCTCGGTAATATCACGGATAAACGAACTGAATAATACTTCACCCTCCACCTCAAATCGCGTAATAAAAAGTTCAACCGGAAACTCCTTACCCATTTTCGTAATGGCCGAAAGTTCTAACGGTCTATTTAATACTCGAGATTCACCGGTTGCCAGGTGACGGTCCATTCCGGAATTATGCATATGACGCATTCCAGAAGGAATAATTGTTTCATTGATATTTCTTCCTTTTGCTTCGGATGCTTTCCAACCAAAAATTTGTTCCGCCTTTGGATTCCAATCTTGTATTTCGCCCTTACTATTTGTAGTAATTACAGCATCTAAGGCGGTTTCAATAATTTGCTTGGTTCTTAGCTCAGCTGTATTTCTTGCTTTACTCTCAATAATTTCGAGGGTTTTATCTGTAAATGTTACAAAATTAACTTCCCTCTCATTTATTTCCATCAATCCTCCTACAATCTCAACGTACTTCTCTTTCTGTTTCCGTGTGTTTATTTTTATTGTGATTGGATTTCCTTTTAAGCCATTGTATCTGTCTTTGAGTTTTTTCTGAATTTTGGGATAATCTTCTGTTTCGATAAATTCAAACAAACTCTTTCCTGTAAAATCTTCGTCTTGGTCTAATTCAACTAGATTACTGAATGCCTGATTAATAAACTCGACCTTATCCCAATTTATAATGGCAAAGGGAACGGGCATGTCGTTAATTAGCTTTCTGTTAAATTCCTCACTCAAACGTAAACGTTCCTGATTTTTTATGCGTTCGGTTTGATCGGCTCCTGCCAACAACAAATGCTTTTCTCCTGTTCCCGAAATAACAGGCGTTGCCGAAAACTCAACCGTGAATGCATTATTATTTACCTCCAATTGGCAATAACACGACTGGCTTTGATTCATTTCCATTGTGAATGCCTGACTAAATTTAGATTGAAATTCAGAACGAAAGCTGGCTTCAATTAAATTTATAAATAATAAACTAGGCATATCATTTTCGTTAATTTCAAATCGTGTTCTTGCCGAAATATTTGCACTAGTTACTTGATAATTTTCATTGATAATAAACAAGAACATTGGATTATTCTCGAATAAACTTTTGAATTTATTTTCTACCAGTTTGGATGACTCCTGGGCAGCTTTAATTTCCGAAATATCAAGTCCGTAGCCAATAACCAACTTCAATTCATTGTTTTCATAGTATGGATAAAACCGCCTTAATGTGTATTGCGGCTTACCATCTTCTTTTATTAGAAAATCAATTACTTCAGTGGTTTTTTTCCCATGAACTGTTTGTTGAAAGACCTCTCTTCGTTTATCAGCAATATCCGTTTTTATTCCTCTGTATCTAAAATAGTCGTAATCGTTTTTACCGATTAGCCACTTGCGCACTTTTTCATCTTTTACAGCAATCGGATTTATGAATAAATAGTTATGATTTAAATCGAAAACAGCAATGTCTGATGGAATATTATTTAAAATAGTTTCATAGAATATCTTGGTGTTGCTGATTTCAATTTCAGAAGTTTTGGCACGAGTAATATTTAAAATATTTAAGCAAACCGATTTTACTGTTCCCGCATTATCTATTACCGGGAAAACGTTAAAATTAAACCACAAAGATTCAACCGAGGCATTCAATTCTATATCGAAAGAAATCTGTTTTCCGCCATTAAAAACAGCATCAACCGACCTATCGAGCGTCTTTGTAAATCCTGCTTCATCAAAATCAGGAAGCGTCTCGCCAAGAGCTAATTGATAGCCAAAATGTCTTCGCGATTCAATTTTCGCTTTCTGATTGAAATACGATACTCTTCGATTTTTATTAAGTAAAATGATAGAATTACTTGAACTATTCACGATGGCATCAAGCAAGGCAATATTATCTTCATTTAACTTTTCCGACTTTACAAGTTCTGTAATATTGGAACAGTAAACATTAAATTCGGATTCCACTTTTTGAAACACCGTTAAAAAAACTTCTCCTTGCACATCAATGCGCGCAGTTTTCGATTCATCGTTTTCAGAAAATGACTGAATAATCGCCTGGAACTGAAATATGTGATCTTTTTTAAACTTTCCATCTTTATTGCAGAAGTTAAACATTGCAGAAGCATTCGCAAATTGCAACTCCGCTTGACTATTTAATTTAAAAACGGGGAATGGATTTTTTAACGGGAAATTCGAAAGTTCTTTGTTTGAAGATGTAGGTTCAGATTCAGCCAATTCCTTTAACTCAACTTTGAAACCAGCAAGCGCATCTTTATCATATTCGTATGCAGTGAAATGTAATTCGTATGAATCCGCTTCAATTGTATAAACACTCGAATGCGTGATTCCTTTTATCCAAGATGTGTATAAATCAGCATTGAATTTTTCACTTTGTTGGTTTTGTATGGTGCTGAATGAAGTTTGATTTTGGATTTTTTTAGATTCAACCAATGCTTCATTCGTCCATAATGTGGCAGCATGAACATCAACAAAGGCAATTTTTGAAGATTGAAATGAGCAGATTTTTTGAAACGATGTATTAAATTCTATCCATGTTTTAGATTCTGTCTTTGGAATATTAACTACCTTAAATGTTAAGCTCGTTGTGTTTGATGCATCAGAATTTATACTGGAGAAACTAACAAGCGAAAACTGATTTTTATGTGAAATGTAGAAACGTGATTCATGCTCATTAATTACCTTTAATCCTTTAAAATGAGTGAATTGGAAATCCAGAAAGATGCATCCAATGATGTCATTCAATGAAATACCGAACAAGTTTCCAAAGACTGAATCTGCTTCAACTATAAAGCCCTTTGAATTTAGTTTAATGCTCGCCATTATTTCATTTTGATATTACGATTCGTAAGCGATTAACACACTCATTTAAGATCATTTTTGCTGAATTAAGTTTTTGTAATTTAAACAAAATCTAACCAATGACAAATGCCCTTTTACTCCTAATTTAATGTTAATGTTTGCCCGATGATTCTCAACCGTTTTATAGCTAATGAAAAGTTCCTTAGAAATTTCCAATGTTGATTTATTTTGAGCTATTAAATCAAGAATGCGCGCTTCTGATTTCGTTAATCGTTTAATTGCAGCAATAATTAACTCTTGCTCTTTTTCATCCAATATCTCAGAACTTGAATTTAATTGAGATTCCGCAAGCTGACTTTTCAATATTTCATCGCGACTTAATCGTGCTTGAATCGAATTCATTAATTCTGCGCTCGAAAAAGGTTTCACAATATAATCGTCGGCACCCAAATTCATCCCTGTGCGAATGTCACTCCTTTCGGACATCGCAGTCATAAAAATGAATGGGATTGTCCGCAGCAAGGCATTATTTCGAACATGCTCTAACAACCAATAGCCATCAAATTCGAGCATTAAAATATCCGAAATAATCAAATCGGGCAAAAAGGTTTTTGCAAGCAATAGGGCGCTTTCACCATTATCTGCAACCGCCACTTCAAAACCACATGATGTAATTGTATCCTGAATACTATCCAGCAGAATTGGTTCATCTTCTACAAGAAGTATTTTTTTAATTCTGATTGGACTCATGAATAATTTGAAAAATAAAATCTATGCATTTATCATCAATTAAAGCTCTCCATTTAAAAAACATCAAAGCTATATTTTTTGATTATAATATTAAGTGTACAAATATAGGTGATAACAAGCTTATCTGATTATTTGTTTATTGGTAAACTATGTAAAAATTCAAACTATGCTTTGTCTACATTTGCTTAAATATCATCCAGAAAAAAACTTTAAAAATGCTTTCAAAT
>CAXNNF010000109.1:0-5094 GCA_964203455.1 Bacteroidia bacterium | reverse complement strand
GATGCTATATGTTTTAACGCTGTAACCATGGCCGAACAAACCAAAGCTGCAGCCATCATTGCGATGACACATTCGGGATACACTGCCTTTCGAATTTCCAGTTTTCGCCCAAAGGCTAACATATACATATTTACAGGAAATCGCGCTTTACTAAATACCTTGAGTTTGATTTGGGGTGTTCGAGGTTTCTATTATGATAAAATGGTGAGTACCGATCATACAATCGCCGACATTAAAGATTTGCTTAAGAAACAAGGTTTTATTCGTCAAGACGATTTAATAATAAACGTAGCGAGCATTCCAATGCATGAATTTGGAAAATCGAATATGTTGAAAATCAGTTTTGTTGAATAAAGAAAATCTACTTCATTTGTTGAATGAATATTGAACTATTAAAAGAGATTTGTGAAACACCTGGAGCACCGGGTTACGAGCACCGCATTCGCGCACTTGTACTTAGAGAAGTAAGCCAATTTGGTGATGATGTTTCGGTCGACAACATGGGCAATGTGACTGTGCTTCGAAAAGGTCGTAACAATAAAAAGGTGATGGTTGCTGCGCACATGGATGAAATTGGATTCATGGTAACGCACATTGATGATAAAGGATTTGTCCGTTTTACCACTTTGGGTGGCTTTGATCCCAAAACACTCACCGCTCAACGTGTAATTATTCATGGTTCGGAAGATGTGATTGGTGTGATGGGTTCCAAACCGATTCATTTGATGACGCCCGAAGAGCGAGATAAGTCGGTGAAAATTTCCGATTTCTTTATCGATACTGGATTGACTGCCGAGGAGGTTAAGAAAAAGATTAGCATTGGTAACACCATCACCCGCGAACGTGAGTTTATTTTAATGGGTGAATGTTTCAATTGCAAAAGTTTAGACAATCGCATTTCCGTGTTTATACTCATTGAAACCTTGCGACAATTGCAGAATATCCCGTACGATTTGTATGCAGTATTTACTGTGCAGGAAGAAGTGGGAATTCGTGGTGCACAAACGGCTACTTTGCGCATTCAACCTGATTTCGGCTTTGGATTGGATACTACCATTGCGTATGATGTTCCTGGATCGAAAGAGCATGAACAAGTGACCAAGCTTGGAGCCGGTGCCGGGATTAAAGTAATGGATGCTTCGGTTATTTGCGATCCTCGCATGGTGAGTTACATGAAACATGTTGCAGAAAAAAACAACATAGCTTGGCAAGCAGAAATATTAACTGGTGGCGGAACCGACACAAGTGGTATTCAGCGAATGACAGCTGGTGGGGCTATTGCAGGTGCGGTGAGTATTCCAACCCGACACATTCATCAAGTGATTGAAATGGTTCATAAAAACGATGTGTTGGCATCGATACAATTACTCAAATGCAGCATCGAACAGCTCGAAGAGTGGAATTGGAGCTGGTAATTTTTAATCTCCCTTCAATTTAAACTGCATTGAGATTGTTTTTTATCTTTGGGGCTTCGAAAAGAAAACTATTATTTTTCAAAACCAAAATCATGAAACACACATTTTTATTAGTGATTTTAAGTGTATTTGCATTGAAAGCATCTGCACAAAAATCAAATTTGATATTCTTTGCAGAGAATGGAGAACGTTTTACCATTGTAATGAATGGACTTCGTTATAACGAAACTCCCCAAACCAATGTGAAATTAACAGACCTAACTCCTGCAAATTATAAGGTAAAGGCAATCTTTGAAGATCCTGCTTTGGGAGTAGTTACTAAAACAATTTATTTAGATAATTACATGGAATATACCTTCAATATTCGTCCAAAGAAACAAACGGATGTTGGAAAAACTGTGAAACGTATGGGGAATCAAGTTGCTCGTGATTTAAATATGAAAGATTCTTCCGAAGTGAATAACACTGATCCTAAAGAAATGTATGTGATGCGTTTATCTTCCCAAACAGAGTTAGTCGTTCCTGTTCAACAATACCAATCGGTTCAGCAATATCCGCCTGCACAGCAGCAAGTTGTGGTTCAGCAACCAACGTATACCTCAGCACCAACAGGAACCGTTCAACAAACTACCACCACAACTGTTCAGACAAATGGAATGCCTGTTCAAACCAATGTTGTTGCTCCTGTTGGAGGAATAAACATGAGTGTAAACGATCCTGATTTGGGTGTTAATTTTAATATGAATGTTGGTATTCCAATTGGTGGGGCTGTAGTTACTTCAGGTGGAACAGTTCAACAAACTACTACCACAACAACTTACGGTACTCCAGTTCAACAACAACCGGTTTTAATTCAACAACAACAATATGTAATGCCTGGTTACAACGGAGCTATTGGTTGTCCTTGGCCAATGGATCAGAACGCATTTGGATCTGCCATGAATACCATTAATGGTCAATCGTTCGAAGACAATAAATTGCAAGTTGCAAAACAAGCATTTGCGAGCAATTGCATGACTTCATCGCAAGTGGGTCAAATCATGAAATTGTTTTCTTTCGAAGATTCCCGATTAGATTTTGCAAAATTCGCATACGGACATACTTACGATTTAGGTAACTATTACCAAATTAATAGTGCGTTTACTTTTTCATCAAGTGTAGATGAGTTGAACGATTTTATTGCTTCACAACCACGACGCTAATCGTAATTGAATTTATTTAAAAGCCCCGAATCTCATTAAGAATTTCGGGGCTTTTTATTTGGAAACGATTTTTCCGATTGTATGGAAAATGATTTTTAAATCAGTGAAAAATCCTTGATGAGCTAAGTATTTCTGATTCAGCTCCAATTTCGCAGGTAAAACTTCTTCGATATAGGTTTTTTCTGGATTTTCTGATTGAGCCAACAGTTCGTTTTCGTTGGAATATTCAATACTTGCATAATCGGTTATGCCAGGTTTTACAGAAAGCACTTTTAGTTGATCTGAGGTGTAAAGGTTCACATACTTTCGAACTTCGGGTCGAGGGCCAACAATGCTCATTTCTCCAACAAGCACATTGATGAGTTGAGGCAGTTCATCGATCTTGTATTTACGCAGATAAAAGCCGATGCGGGTTACACGTAAATCTCTTCCTCCAATGGTTAACAATCCTTTTTTATCGGCACCAGTTTGCATAGTTCTGAATTTCCACAGGCGAAAATCTACTCCGTCTTTACCCACGCGAACCTGACGATAAAATCCTCCACCTGAAGATTCTAGTTGAATGAATATCCAAAGAATCAACAAAATCGGAAACAATAAAATGATTCCGATTAGGGATGAAACAACATCGAATCCGCGTTTAAGCATGTTGGCTTGTCATGGACGATTCAACAGCAGAAACAACTGCATCGATGACTATTTGTAATTGTTCATTGGTCAAATCGATATAAACGGGTAAGGAAATTTCCCGACTGAAGTTATAGTATGTAACAGGATAGTTTGCAATCGAATAACCTAGTTCCTTGTAAAAACTCATCATTGGAACTGGAATAAAATGCACATTCACAGAAACATCCTTATCGAATATTTTTTGCATGATGGCATCGCGCTGAACTTCAGAAATACCTCGGATTCTCAATGGGAATAAATGGTATGACGAAGTTTTTGAATCTGTTTCGTATGGAGCAATTTCAGCCCAAGCATATTTACTTAATGCGGATTTATATGCATCGAATATTTCTTTTCTACGCGGCAATGTAAACGATTCATATCGACGAAGTTCTACCAATCCGATTGCAGCCATGATGTCTGTCATGTTGCATTTATAACCGGGTTCAATAATATCGTACTTCC
The DNA here is from genome assembly GCA_964203455.1 of Bacteroidia bacterium. Taxonomy (GTDB): domain Bacteria; phylum Bacteroidota; class Bacteroidia; order M30B66; family M30B66; genus CALQRR01. The sequence goes on along the minus strand of CAXNNF010000109.1, from coordinate 1,343 downwards.
AATTTCCCTTCTGCATTTTGGCAAGCGCGTCTTTGTTTTGTCCATGCAGTGTTGAAATACAAAGGGCATCGTAAATCGCTTTATTATCGAATGGTTCAGGAAGGTTCAAGGCAATTGCGCCGCCTTCAGCTGTAGTGAGGTTTTTTACAGCGTGAAAGGAAAATACCGACACATCAGTTAATGTCCCAGTCATTTTTCCATTATAGCGCGCACCAATTGAATGTGCTGCATCCGAAAGCACGAGAATGCGTCCAAGCATTTCTTGGTTTTCACCATTTGCCTTAAATTTTGCTTGTACATGTGACTTTCTCACTAAGGCATTAATCTCTTCAAAATCGCAAGGCATTCCACCAAAATCAACAGGCATAATCACTTTGGTTCTTTCTGATATCATGTGCTCTATGCAAGAAGGATTGATATTGAAATCATCGATTTTTACGTCACAGAAAACAGGACGAGCGCCAGTATGCATTACCACATTGGCAGTTGCCGAATAGGTATAAGCAGGAACAATCACCTCATCGCCAGGGCCAACACCAAACCAACGAAGGATGATTTCAAGTCCAGCCGTTGCCGAATTCAAACAAAGCGTATTCGGATTTCCGTTGTAAGCACTGAGATCTTTCTCGAATTGCTTGGTTCGAGGCCCTGTTGTAATCCATCCAGATTTTAATGCAGCAACAACTTCATCAATAATTTCTTGGTCGATATGTGGGGGAGAGAAGGGGATCATGGTGCGTGGTTTTGAATTAGCGAGACAATGTGGAATTTCGATTTCCGGGTGATTTTTTTAAAAGGAAGAAATCCAGAATTCCATGTAAATATCCCATTCCATAACTAAAATGAAGGGTGTAAAATGCGAGACAGATTAGCGCGCATTCTTTTGAACTGCGACTCATTCTGAAGCTCATCAGCAATGATGTTGTTAAATAAATAAGTAGCAAAATTAAATGAAAAATCCCCAATATTGAATGGATTAACCATGCAAATGGCATGGAAAAAAGAAATAGTACCCAAAGCGGTGGTGCTAACTGTCGGATGGTGGTTACCGATTTTAATTTCCGATTTACATAAACTTTCCAATATCCATATTGCATGTATTGTTTGTAGAGTTTAGAAAACGATGAACGAACGTAGTATTTAGCTCGAATTTTAGGGTTTAAATAAATTCTAAATCCGCCTTGAATGAGCCGGAAATTAAATTCATCATCTTGATTTCGCGTCAAAGCCGAATCAAACAATCCAACCTTTTCAAAGACTTCCCGTCGATATGCACCAAATGCTACCGTATCAACATAGCCTTCTTTCAATCCTGTTCTGAAATGTGCGTTGCCAACACCAAA
>CAXNNF010000108.1:0-5107 GCA_964203455.1 Bacteroidia bacterium | reverse complement strand
ATTTCATTTATGATATTTCGGATGTGATTGATGAAAAAATTGCATGCATTAAAGAACATATTTCCCAGTTTTATAACCCAGAATCATTGGAACCCCAAACATTAATTGCGTCTGAACATTTTTTAAATAATATAAAGTACAGAGCGTCAGAATTCGGAATTCAAGCAGGATTTAGCTATGGCGAACCTTTCATGGTAAAACGCTTGCCGGGTGTTAAAAGCTTGTCAGCACTTTGGTAAATGAATTAATTCAAATTATTTACTGAATTAAATTCTCACCAGTCGTTCTTCTTTTTAATAGGATCTGTTTCAATAAATGTCTCTAATGATTTCACCATATCTTTCATGAACTGATCGGTTTGTTGAAGATACAATGCAAAATTAGGATCGTAATTTTTGGCGTCTTTATCCATCCAACGCTCGATGGGATAATACGATGTTTGTTGCCAAGAGATGTTAGTTATTTCGTATTTAAACTTCCCATCTTTGCACAAGAGCTTAATCTTATAATTCACCAAACCCGCATCCACCATTGGCGCTGGCTTTTTCTTTGAACCTGGCTCAGGTCGTTGAATGGTAAAACGATATCCTCCATCGATTGTGCGAGCTTCAGCATCTGTTGCTTTTATGGCTTGGTTGGGATTTTTAAAGAATGTTTTAAACCAACGCATTCCACGATTATAAATCGAGTCTTTATTCATGCCGGGCTCATCAACCACATCCGTATAGGTGATTAGCTTACTGACTTCATCAATTGGCATTTTCGCTTCCGCTTGAGCTTGAGCTTGAGCGTTCAATCCACCTTGAAGTCCTAGCATTAGGATCGTAATTCTTAAAATCGTTTTCATCGTTTAGTAAATCTTCTAAAACAAAAATATTGATGCAAAACGTGATTGATGCAAACTAGTTCAATTAAGTATGAGCAGAGTTTTTAACAATTGGAACGATATTATTATCCTTCAATTGAACGAACGAAGTCCCAAATAAGAAGCAACGATTAATCGTAATTTTAGAAATATTTAATGTCAGATTAAATCCGCGTAATTCCACCAGAAACGATAAACTTCATTATTTCATCGGATGGTGCGTCGATAGGCGTTATTAAATCATTATCGACAATAAATAAATTGCCTGAGAAATTAAAACTGTGTGGCAAATAAACAGCTGATTTCCCTTCTTTAATACCCAAATAACTTAGATCTTTTTGTGTGACAAATCCAAGTTTGAATATTTCGGCTTCGCGGCTTACCTGTATCATAACGGGTTTATTAAATCGCTTCTCATTTCCAACAAATGCCGAAAGCATATCACGCACAGAGGTGTATATAATTTTTATAAGGGGAATACGTTCAATGGCTCTATTAAACAGCGATTGCAAAGGTGTTTGAATGAGCGCTGTTCCTATCAATCCTAACAAAGCAGTTCCAAAAACAATGACAACAATACTCACTCCCGGCACTTCGTATGGAATCAGGCCATCGAGAAACGTAAATACCTTGTAAACCACATAAAAAGTAATTCCAATAGGTACAATTAGCACCAAACCTTTCAAAAAATAACTAGTAAAACGACGAAAAATTCGGTTGATAATTGAAGTTGCTTGATTCATTTTTATTTCGGTTCGATAATGAACGATAGATTTAAAATTTCGATTTGACCTTAAATTCAAGCCAAGGATTCACGCACTTTACGCGTCAAACTTTTAAAAATCAAATCGTAGGAATGTTGAATAAGTTCTTGTATTAAAGCATTTGAAATCGATTCGAAATGAATGGTATTCCAATTTGTTTTACTCATGTGGTAACCTGGAACAATTTCGCTGTATTCTTCACGCAGGATAATGGCTCGTTCGGGATCGCATTTTAAATTTATTTGTCCGACTTTTTCCAAGGGAATCAATGCGAAAATCTTATTTCCAACACGAAACACTAAGGTATGTTCGTCGAATGGAAAATCTTCGGTCACAAATGGCCTCGACAAACAATACTCACGAATTTCTTCGATGTTCATTTTAAGGAATTTCTGGGGTTTGATCGTCAAACTCGAACTGGAATTTTTTAGCAAAATTGGCTTGAGCAGCATTCAATTTTTTATTTAAAGCATCTTCTTTGTTTCGAATATATACAACATGCTGATTGAGTGTTTCTACTTCAGCATCTGATGCAGCCTCACCTTTCAGAAAAATCTCAATCATTTCGTGGTACTGCTTGTGAAACACCTGATTGTAAAACTTCAATAAGTCAACAGCTGCAGTTTTCAATACACTATCTCCTTCATAATCGCTCAACTGTTTAATCATGTGCAAGGATGAATCTGAACGTGATTTCAGAGATTTGTATTGCATTCTAATTTCTTGCTCTGTTCCATTATCGAATGCTTGGGTTAAATTCACCATGTGCCGAATAATCGCATTTTGATGATCTACCACAAAATCGTTGTATTCGATGGGATTATAAAAAACGATATCTCCTGCATGAGCATGTTTCTGTTTGCAGGCCGGCATTGAAACGAAAATACAAACGCCCAATAAAAGCGCCGTCGTATTTTTAATCATGAATTCATCCTATTGATTTGCAAAACTACTGAAAAGCTTGATGCGATTACAAAAAAAACGTCCTGCCTTGATGACAGAACGTTTTAAAGTATTATACGGAAAAATTACCTGTTAATATTAAACTTCTTTACAATTTCCTTTTGTCCCGATTGAACACGCACAAAATAAATTCCTGGATTCAAACCCGATAAATCTAAATGAACAGGATTACTAAAATTGGATTCTGTTTGGACACGTTTTACCATGGTTCCAAGCACATTGGAAATGGAAATAGAAACGTTGTTTAGATGTGATTCTGGAATTTGTAAAAACAAATTTCCGTCTTGAACAGGGTTTGGATAAACAAGCAAATCGGAAACTGTATTGATTTTGTTTTTTTGTGAGATTTGCGTTTCAACAAGTGGTGTTGAAAAATCTACCTTGGCTTGTAAGCTGTTAGCTTCTATTGCTGTTTCGTTGCCAGTAAATACATGCAGCTTGGTAAAACGAATTTCATTGTTAAGATGTGGCTCCACATTTCCTTGATATACGCCTGAAATATTATCGACAGTAATAAAATGAATATCAGCTATTTCGACACGAATAGATGGCTTAACAGAATACGGCAACAACAAAGGCGTTAACTCTCCACCACGAATAATAATATCCACATCCACTTTACCATCTTTTAGCTGAATGGTGCGAATCGAATTGTTCGCTTGAGTTGAATTCACTTCAATCTTCTGCAGACGGATCTGACTTTCAATCTGAAAACGAATATGTAAATCGGAAGATGCATCGAACTTACCATCGTTTAACAAGGTTAAATAAACCGTTGAATTAGATTCTTTATTACTTGATGCAGATATGAAAAGTGTTTGAAAAACTGCAATTAAAACAAGTAGGAGTTTGATTAGAGAGCTGCGATTCATAACATGAAGTTTTGGTTATTTTCAAATATAGAGAAAACATGGACTCGTTTTACAAACATATTTCCCTATGTATCGGAAAAAATTTATTTGAGAAAATTGAAATCAAAATGGAATTTAAAGAATTTCTACTAGCTGATTTCTATTCTTAGTTATTACAAAACTTAGCACATGTCGATAAATCGTAAACGTTCATTTCGATTCACTATGTTAAAGGCAACTAGTTTCCGCTATTTTTGTAGATAAGTAAATCTTATGCAACAAAGCAAACTCATCCTATTATTAAAGTCGCTTTCAAAAAAAGAATGGAAGGAGTTCCAAGCATTTACAGCTTCCGAATTTTTCAATAAAAACGAGACCCTTATCCTTCTATTAAAAAACATTTCCGAATACCAAGGTCATTTTGAAAGCCCTAAATTAGAACGAGAAACTTTTTTCAAGAAACATTATCCTAAGGAAGTTTTTGAAGACCAGAAGTTTCGATACATGCAAAGTGATCTTACCAAATTATTGGAAGAGTTTCTTGCTTACAATGAATACAACAAAAATGAATTCGGAAAAAAATATTTTCTACTCGAATCGCTTAATCAACGAAACCAGAACAAATATTTCCTGCAAGAACTCGAATCCATCCAAGCAATCAATGACAAATCGCCTTTTCGTGATGCGGAATATTATTTCAACCAACATAAAATAAGCGAGTTATCCTATCAATACACCTCAGAAAAACGCAATCGTGCTTTCGATACATCGTTGCAAGAGGTTATCGATAATTTGGAAATCACCTATTTGGCCAAAGGTTTCCGTTATTATTGCGAAATGATTAATCGGAGAAATATTTTAAGTGTTGAATACAACCTGAGTTTCTTCGATGAAATGGTGAAATACCTCGAAAATGCAAGCTTCGATTTTGTCCCCGTAATTCGTATTTATCGCCTCATTCACAAAGCACTTGCGGATCCCGAAAACAAACCAAACTACTACCAATTACTTTCTAGTTTGCGCGAACATAGCAAGTTGTTCAGTCAAACAGAGCAACGTGGAATGTATGTATTTGCTCAAAACTACTGCATCAAACGAATCAACCAAGGAGATTCAAATGCGCTCAAAGACATTTTCGAACTTTATCAATTGATGGTCGATAATGAATTGATTTTTGAAGGAAATTATGTGAGTCAGCCCGATTTTAAAAATATCGTTACAACAGGACTTCGACTGGCCGAGGTGGAATGGGTGAACGGATTCATAGAAGAATTTCGTGAAAAATTAAATCCCGAATTCAGTAAAAATGCATACACATATAGTATGGCTTGGATTCATTTCACAAAAAAAGAATACGACAAGGCCTTGCGCATGTTGTTACGCGTTGAATTTAACGATGTATACTATCACCTCGATTCCAAGTCTCTATTAATGAAAGTATATTATGAGATGAACGAGTTTGATGCATTTTTATCGCTTGTTGATGCCTTTCGAATTTACCTGCGGAGAAATAAATTTATATCCGAATTTCAGAAAGAAACCTATTCCAATTTCATCCAAATTATGAACAAAATGATGAAGTTAAAAATGCGAAATCAGTCAATCACATTAGCAATTTACCAGGATATTTGTGCGACCAAACCCGCTGCCGATCTCCATTGGCT
>CAXNNF010000107.1:0-5109 GCA_964203455.1 Bacteroidia bacterium | reverse complement strand
CTGTTACAATAAAGACTGGATTCGGTAAGCGAAATCATGTGTTAGTTTTTTGCAAAAGTACTCCAAGAAAGCGTTTTTCTATACACGCAATTTGAATAATTATTGCTAAAAATCAATTACCGGAGCGAATAATTCTTTGGGTGATACTTCTGCCATCTTCGAGCAGCATTTCTAGGAAGTAAATTCCGGGCGCAATGCCAGACATATCGATGTCTTCGGAGTTGTAGTGCTCAATGTTCAATAATGACTTTCCTTGTAAATCGCGTATGCAAATTTGTTTTGGCAATTTAGCTTTGCCCATTACTTGAATATGTAATTTATTGCCAACCGGATTTTGGATAATGAATGAAGAATTGCCCTGAACCGAATTGAATCCAATGAGATTCTCTACAAAAATGTTAAACCGGATCGAATCATCGGTAGCAATGGGTTGACCAACAAACGAAGGCCAAATAACAACGGTATTTCCACCTTCTAAAAAATACTGAGGTGATACCGGAATGATTGTATTGAATGTTCTGGTTTGAAGAGGAGCAATAAATTGAATAGCGTCAAAACCTCCAAGCGGTTCCGTTTGATTATTTAATGTTTCGTTGCGGAAATTTAGTTTAAGGTTTCCAAGGATATTTAATGAGTCGCTCGTATTTTGAATGGTGAACTGAACATCGGCAACCGAATTCTGATAAACAGTATCGGACATATTAAAATTGGAGATGCTGATGGATTGGCCATTTCCAACTTGAGCATACATCAAAATCAACAATAAAAACACCTTCGAACCTAATGTGGAAAATGAGGTTCGGATTCGTCTAACTATTTTCGAAAATGGGCTATACATCCGCATAAACTTTAACTTCAATCAAAAGTAATGAAAAGCGTCAAGGATTTTTATTAAACTTGCAATGTTCTTACTCATTCAGCGAATATTAAATATGGATGTATTTTATCAAATTGTAGATGGATTAAGCAAAGAGGAGATTCGTTTTTTCAAAATATTTGCACATCGCCAGGGTACTGAAATTGAGCGAAAAGACATTGCTCTGCTCGATTTCATTAGAAAGAATCCCGAGAAGAATGATGAAAATAAAATCGTTCAAAAGCTTTATGGTCATGGAGATAAAAATGCATTTTACCGACTGAAGAATCGCTTAATTGACGATTTAAATAAATCCTTGGTGCTTCAGCATAATAACGATGATGAAGTTTTGCAGCTTTTTCAACTTCTTTCTTTGGTTCGGATTTATTGTTCTAAAAGTCAACATCAAATTGCATTTAGTTTCTTGAAAAAGGCAGAACAAAAGGCAATGCGAATCGAGAATCATGAGCTTTTGGATAGCATTTATGGGGAATACATTCAGTTGTCGCATACATTATTGACCATTGATCCTGAAACTTATATAGCACTTCGGAAAGAGAATTCTGAGGCATTGGCAAGAATTAGGCAATTAGACGATGTGCTTGCGGTTGTATCTTACAGACTAAAAGTGACTCAGAATTTCGGTAGTCAGGAATTTTCGTTTTTGCAGATTCTCGAAAATGTGACCAAGCAATTTGCCGATGAAAAAGTGGTATTGGCATCGTCCCGATTTCGCATTAAATTGTATGGATTGGTTAGTCAATTATTGCTTCAACGACACGATTACCAAAGTTTAGAGGTGTATTTGCTACAGATTTGGAATGAATTTTTGAAAGACAATATTTTCAATAAAAACAACCACGATACCAAACTACAGTTGCTAACGTATATCGTAAACACCTTATTCAAGAATGGGAAAGTTCAGGAATCTTTGGCCTTTGCAGAAAAGTTATATGCATCAATGCAAGAGTTTAACCGCGTGCATTTTGAGAAATACGAAATCTTTTACTACAACGCATTGGTGAATAATTACAGTACATCCGATATTCCCAAGGCCATTGATTTGTTAAAAGAAATGCAGCTTAAACCCAATGTGAAGAAGATGCCGTTTTACGAACTCTTCATTTATTTGAATCTCGCTACGAGTTATTTTGATTTGAAAAAATACAGTCTGTCGATTAAAAATCTCACCAAATTATTTCTGCTTGATAGTTATAAAAAGGCGGATATATCCTTGCGATTTAAAATAGCCCTTTCTGAGTTAATTATACGTTTCGAGTTGGGCGATACCGATTTTTGGAAGTACCGCTATGAACAAATATTGAAAGAGTATTTGGTTGAGTTTTCGTTACAATCGAGCAGTCGGGAAGCAACCTTGTTTCAATTGGCTAATCGTTCGTTGGAACTATCTGGTGGGTTAAGAGATAAATCGATTCGACCCGAAATAGATCAATTGTTATCCGAGTTGAAAGAACATACTTCCGAAGATGAAATCATTCATTATTACCGCTGGCTGAACGAGAAAGTATATGCTTAAAAAAACGGTTTACTTCGATTACAATGCAACAACGCCTGTTAACCCAGAAGTGCTAGCATGTATGTTGCCCTATTTTAACCAGCAATTTGGGAATGCTTCGAGCATACATTCATATGGATGGCAAGCTTCCGAAGCTCTTGATATAGCTCGAGAGCAGGTTGCTAAATTGATAGCCGCTTCACCCTCCGAAATTACTTTTACATCAGGAGCAACGGAGTCGTTGAATATGGCAATCAAGGGAATTGCAGCGCGTTATGAAAGTAAAGGGAAGCACATTATTTCGTTTGAATCAGAACATAATGCCGTATTGGAATCGCTAAAATCTTTATCAAGTCGTGGTTGGGAAATAGAGCTTTTGCCTCTAAAAACTGATGGTTTACCCGATTTGAGTTTGCTTCAAAAAGCGATTCGGCTTGATACGGTTTTCATTGCAGCGATGTTGGCAAACAATGAAAGTGGAGTAGTTTTTCCGATGAGTGAAATAACCTCTATTGCTAGGACGAATGGAGTTTTAACGATCTGTGATGCAACGCAAGCCTGCGGAAAAATAAACGTGGATGTTGATGAATTGGGAGTTGATGTTCTGGCCTTATCTGCACATAAATTTTATGGACCGAAAGGGTGTGGCGCTTTGTATTTACGTCGAAGAAATCCGCGAGTAACCTCAGAAGCACTTATTCATGGAGGCGGGCAGGAGGGAAGTCGCCGATCGGGAACACTCAATATTCCAGCTATTGTTGGAATGGGAAAAGCAGCAGAATTAGCTACTCAGAACTTGATAATGTATAAAGAGAAAATAATGCAATTGCGCGATTTACTCGAGAGCGAATTACGTAAAAATTTCGATGTTCAAATTCTTGCAGATCAAGCAAGTCGGTTAAGCAACACATCATTTTTTCGGATTAAAGGAATTCAATCTTCACTCCTGATTTCGAAACTTCCGCACTTCGCATTTTCAACTGGATCGGCTTGCTCCTCATCTGACCCAAGACCTTCGCATGTAGCTATTGCAATGGGTTTAAACGAGGAACAAGCATTCGAAGCGGTTAGGTTAAGCTTGGGGTTAGATTCTGAAGAAGTTGAAATACATGCTTTTGTTTTAGAACTAAAAAGGAATTTTTCTAAACTAAGTTGATTTTGAATTGTTTGAATCTCGTGTTTTTAAGATTCAAAAATTGCCTCGTCATCAACAATTTTAGTTTCGATTAGAACCTATTGATTTTAAAATACAGGCTTAATCTCTTTAGTTTAAACTATGAAATATGCAATAATCACATTATTAATCAGTGTTAGCTTTCAAATAAATATGAAAAGAGTCTATACGTTTTCAAGCCAAACAAATTACAAAGAATGGCGTATTGTCAACGATGATGTAATGGGAGGCATTTCAACGAGTTCACTTTTGCTAACCTCTGAAGGCCATGGTCAATTTTTGGGGCATGTTTCTTTGGAAAATTATGGAGGGTTTGCTTCAATCCAGTTGAATACAAGCATCGATTTAAGTAGTGAAGATAAATTCATAATTCTCCGTTTAAAAGGAGATGGTAAGGCATATGAATTTCGAATAAAAGGGAAGACATCGCAATCAGAGTCTTATGTTCACCAATTTTCAACGTCAGGAGAATGGGAAACTATCAAGTTACCAATTAGCGAATTCTATCCACAATATCGTGGAAGGAATTTGGATAAGCCGAATTTCAATTTTAATAAAATTGAGCAGCTGAGTTTTTTAATAGCGAATAAGAAAGAGGAAGACTTTGGACTAGTTATAGATTGGATAGGACTTGAACAATAAAATGTTCAGTGAATTTAAAGGAATTTGATACGATTAAAAATCTTCATTGATTCCCTTTAATAAAAATATCAAGCTATGAATTGCTAAAATGTCGAAATAAAAGCCAAACAGCAATAACAATAAATAAAACGCCCGAAATACGGTGAAAGTTCTTGATGGCTCTTGGCGTGAGAAAGCGTTTTAATTTTTTGGCAGTATAAATTTTTCCCAAATCAATGATGAAATAGGAAATCATGGTGCTTGAAAAGAAGGTGAGAATTAATCGCATGTTACCACCAAAACTCCCGGCCACAGCGGGAACGGCACCGAACCAGATCAAGAAAACCGAAGGATTTAAAAAGTTAATGCCAAGTCCTTTGAAGAATAATCCTGAAAGGTTCAGTTTGGCAACTTCTTTAATATCGTTGAGCTCGTTTGAACTATTTTTTTTTCGAGGATTGAACAGAAGAACGAGTCCAAAAGCAATCAATATAATTGCACCAATCAGCGCCGACCAAAACTTAAAGCTAGGACTGTTAAAATCGATGTCAATGCCTAAAGTGAAAATAATGAGCATGGCAGAAGCAAGGATGATAAAATCACTAAGCAAAATACCTGCATCAAATATGAGAGATTCTTTCCACCCTTTATCAATACTGGTTTGAATTAACATGAAAAAAACAGGCCCAAACGAAAAGCTTAAGCCCAATCCCATGATGAATCCATTCCAGATCGCACTTCCCATTAAACCTTATTTCCTTGTATAAAAGTTTCCCAGTTTGCCAATTGATCTTTTTTCAATACGCGAGGGAATTTGTTTTGTCCGCCTTCCTTTCCAATATAGCGCATCCAATCGTAAAACAAATTCAAAGGCAATACTTCCAAGCGCATTTCTTTCAATGCAGACCGGCGTTCAACAACATAATCATCGTTTAATGCCTT
>CAXNNF010000106.1:0-5132 GCA_964203455.1 Bacteroidia bacterium | reverse complement strand
GGACGATCCCAGCGCACTTTTTACCTGCTTAACTATGTCAGGGCATTCCGAAATGACTTTGGGGGCATTACCTCTAACTCTCTTACACCCGACTAAACATATCTTCTTATGTATTATAAAAGTATGATATGCGAGGTTGGGCTTCTTTTTAAGATTAAGAGTAACAAACGTACTATAAAATACTAAAACTACAAATCTTCGAATGGACTTCTAATTTCAAGTAATGATTTTTTACTCACATGTGTGTAAATCATGGTGGTCTTGGTGTTGCTGTGGCCAAGTAACTCCTGGATGTAACGAATGTCTGTGCCGCGCTCTAGTAAATGCGTTGCGTATGAATGCCTTAGCCAGTGAAGGGTTGCAGGCTTTGTAATTCCGGCTCGCTTTAGGGCTTCCTTGAAAACAAGTTGCAAACTTCTACTACTATATGAATCCTCACTCTTCTGACCACAAAATAAATAAGTGTCTCCTTGTTGATATTTTCTGTAGGCCTCTATTTCGTGTATCAGACTCATGGGTATGGGAACTACGCGGTCTTTTTTCCCTTTTGCATTCTTAATGTGTAAAATCTCGCGGTCCCGATGAATGTCGTTGGGCTTGAGTGAAATGAGCTCCCCGGCGCGCAATCCACAGGCATAAATGATTTTCAACATTAACCTATGTTTATTATTTTTCAATGCATTAATAATCAACTTAACTTCCTCTTTAGATAACACATTGGGTAATCGGTGCTCCCGACGGGGACGTTCAATTGTATCCGGATTGAATGATTTGTTCTCAGAAATATTCAGAAGTAGTTTCAATGCACTGGCTAAGGTATTCTGGAACGAAGACGACAAATTCCGATCAATGATATATTCTCTATTATACCTTATTAGGTCTTCATGAGTTATATCATTCAAATTCTTAACAGCAAAAAATCGTAAAAAACCGCAAAGTGTATTGTAATAATTATCGATGGTGACTTTACTGTATCGCTTATGTTGCATCCATTCAATAAGCTTGATAATTTCAAGGCGGGTGTTTGGGCCAATGACATCTAAATATTGCAAAACAGGAATTTTTCCATACCAAATTGGCAATGGATAGTTGCGTTTTCCAATTCGAATAAAATATTCGACATTTTCCAATTGTTCAAAAAGAGTCCTTAAAAAGAGTCGAGACTCCTGATTATCTATAATCCACCAAAAACGCAAATCATTTATCCAGATTGCATTTTTAAATGACCCTACAGGCAAGTAGAATAAAGACTCGCGTTTGAAACTAAGACCAAAACCAGCTTGTTTTTGGTGCGTAAAATTTAAAATTATCAGTTGATTATACATGGTATATGGATTTTCAAAACATATACCGGAACGAATTACAAATGTAAATTAAAACTCAAATTAAAATGAATTTAACAGACTGAATTTGGAATTATTTCAAATTAAATAATAAATATAATTTCCATACTAGACAGACAGAAATAGCACGCCCCTGTTAATAATTTTATTTGCAGGTGACATGAAAATTCTTTAGGGAAACCCAAATATCCCCTACCCGGATGCAATTTATATCATCATGAGCAGATACTCGTTTTTTAAACATTTATATACGTTTAAAAACATTATTATTGAATATTCACTGGATTTGAGAAATACTTAAAATGAAAATCAATCATCTACAAAACGAAATTAATTAGATTGATATTACTACGCTTAATAACAAAAATCAATTCGAAATCCTTGCTCTAATTTTAAATGATACTCGAAAATTTATTTAACAGCATCAGTAAAATCAAATTAAACCATCATTACATGTATTAGTCCTGAAGAACTTGATGTAATTATCCTATTCAAGCAATAATTGATTTAATTTCGGCAACCTAAAATGAAATTGATAGAAACGATGACGCTTTTCTATAAATCTGTTTATTCTGCATTTCAAACTTCTGTGCTTGTTCTGATTATGCTCTTTTCAATAGCGGATAGTAATGCGCAAAGCCTAAGCATCGATTTTCATGCGACTGGTAATAACTTGATTTTCCCAAATAGCGATATTGCTTTTCAAATCAACAAAAGTGACAGTGTGAAGATTACGGAATTCAGATTCTATATTTCTAAAATAAGCTTTTGGAAATCAAATAAGCAGATCTGGAAAGAAGAAGAGAGTTTTCATTTGATTGATTTAGTGGGTGATTCAACACATAAAATCAAATTGGAAATTCCGGTAGAAATGGTGTTAGACAAACTGGAATTTTATTTAGGAATTGATAGTCTAACGAATGTATCAGGGGCGATGGGGGGCGACTTAGACCCGACACGCGGGATGTATTGGACCTGGCAAAACGGGTATATCAATGCTAAAATTGAAGGGACGAGTAATGTGTGTAAATCGCGGAAAAATGAATTCCAATTTCATTTGGGTGGCTATATGACTCTCTTTCAATGCGTTCAAAAAATTGAAATGATTGTAGATCGAAATGAGCAAATTCAGATTGGGATAAATGTGGAAAAGATGATTGAAGCATTCGACTTATCGAAACAAACTAAAATTATGTCGCCAAGCCTGAATTCCGTTGAAGTCTCTAAACAATTGGCGAAATGTTTTTATTTAATGGGAAATTAACAACGTGCGAACTAAAGAAAAAATGAGTGCTGTAGAAATTAGCTTAATACATCCCAATGAGATTCATGAATTGCTAAAAACTAGCAAGGAAACATTCGTTGAGGCTTTCTCGAATCAAAATTCGGAGGAAAATATGCGGAAATACTTGGATGAGAATTTGTCGATTCAGCGATTATCAGATGAATTAACGAATTCGGAGTCTTTATTTTACTTCGCACGAATGGATGAGGAAATAATTGGGTACTTGAAAGTTAATTTCGGAAAGGCTCAAACAGATTTCAAAGAAGATGATTCTATCGAAATCGAAAGGGTATATGTAAATGAAGAATTTCAAGGAAAAAATGTTGGACAAAATCTATTGAATAAAGCAATAGAAATTTGTGGAGAAAAAAATGCGCAGTTCTTATGGCTGGGTGTCTGGGAAAAGAATTACAAGGCCATTCGGTTCTACCAAAAAAATGGATTTGTTGAATTTGGTAATCATCCTTTTATTTTAGGCGATGATATTCAAACCGACATTCTAATGAAACTTAATCTTTAATTTTGTATATATTTAAACTTCATTTATTAATAAGCTCCACCCTACCTAGAGAAACCGAATCAAATCAAAAATGAAACGATCATACATTTCGATTATCTTTATTTTGATTGTCATTTCGGGGTTTCGGATGCTCGATGATGTACCCTTTCAAGCACCACCAAACTGGCCCAAACCGCAGTATAATTTCGCTAAAAATCCCCTTAATTCAGATAAAATTGAACTCGGCCGACACTTGTTTTACGACCCCATTTTATCAAGAGATAGCACTATTTCGTGTTCGAGTTGTCATTCGCAATTCACCGCTTTTACACATGTAGATCACGATTTGAGTCACGGGATTGAGGACCGAATTGGATTTCGGAATGCTCCAGCAGTTATGAACTTGGCTTGGCAAAAAGCATTTATGTGGGATGGTGCAATTAACCATCTCGATATGCAATCGCTGGCACCTATTGAAAATCCGGATGAAATGGATGAACATTTCGATCGGGTTATTATGAAGTTAAATGCAAACACGAAGTATAAAACCCTTTTTAAGAATGCTTTTGGAGATGAGCAGATTACAGGCGAAAAAACACTTAAAGCCATTTCACAATTCATGTTAACTATTGTTAGTGCGAATTCGCTTTACGATAAAATGTTGCGAAAAGAAATCTCCTTCAACACGCAACAAGAAAATGGATACAGATTGTTTAAACAGCATTGTGAATCGTGTCACACCGAACCGCTTTTCACCAATAGCGAATTTGAAAATAATGGATTGCGCATAGATACTTCGCTAATGGATTTTGGGCGCATGCGGGTTACCCAAAACACCAAAGACTCCCTAAAATTTAAAGTGCCCACCTTACGAAACATCGAATTTTCTTATCCATACATGCACGATGGCCGATTTAAAAAACTCTCGGAAGTCATGAATCATTACATTTCGGGCGTTCAACAAGGACCAACACTTTCAAAAAAATTACAAAAGAAAATCGAATTAACCTCCAACGAAAAAGTAGATTTAACAGCGTTTTTACTCACGTTAACCGATCGGGAATTTATATTCAATCAAAAATATTCCTATCCCTAATAAACCTTTTTACAAAAAAACACTCCTCAAACTCGAATTTCAAATCAAAAACAAATGAAAAATCAAATACTTGTAATAATTGCTTCAACACTAAGTATTTCGCTAAATGCACAAGGCCCCGCAATTACTTCTTGGTTGCAAAATACTACGGGCATTATGGGCCGACATTATGTTGCTGGTAACTCCACACCGATTAACGACAATGTTTTAGCCAATGTGCAAACCGTTCAATATTCTGCTAATTGGGTATATGTTTCAACAAAGGGGATTCCGGCATATATCACGGGTCCATTTCAAGATGGAAATCCATCCTTGGCAACCAACCAAAATGCAATTTTTAAAATCTCTCTCAATCCAGTTCAAAACATGGGAACACCAACAAATACAACGGGAGGAAACATTGGTATTTTCATTAACGGAGTTGCATTATTCGATTACCGCGATGGTGTATCTTGGAAATTCTCAACCAGTGCATTAGCAGGTGGCCCAGCAGGAGGAATGGGCGATGGCGTTTGGAACCGCGATGCTGTAGTTGGCGAACGTTTGGGTTTCGATTGTGCAAAAGCGCATCCTGCCATGGGGAACTATCATCACCACCAAAATCCAAGTGCGTTCAACCTTGATTTGGATGTTATTTCGAATGTATGCGATTTATATGCTTCGGATGGGTTGTATGTTATTGATAGCACGCAACACTCTCCTTTAATTGGTTATGCTTACGATGGCTTCCCAATTTATGGTGCTTATGGATATAAAAACACCGATGGAACTGGTGGAATTGTTCGCATGAAATCGAGCTATTCTTTCAGAAACATTACAACTCGAACTACAAATGTTGCTGGTGCAACCGTAACTCCCGGCCCAGATGTAAGCACAACATACCCATTGGGTTATTTCCGGGAAGATTAT
>CAXNNF010000105.1:0-5135 GCA_964203455.1 Bacteroidia bacterium | reverse complement strand
CGTTACCTTCATGCTGACCAGCAGCCACGAAGCCGCCATCGGAAGTTGGCTGTAGCGTCAACCCCCCGTTCATTCCTGAAAGGTTATACTTTCTATAGAAGGTATTATTCTGTCCCAGACATAAACTACTTGATAGGACTAATGACAATAAAACTATTAAATTTTTCATAACAACTCCTTTTCAGCGAATAAACAATATAACTGACTTAATAACCAACTGCTCTCTTTATTTCAACCACCAATCAAATATTATTTACGTTGAAAAAACTAACGTAACAATATTACTGATCCAACAATCAAATCAGCGTTTCCACATTCTCCTTCTACTTCAATTCGATAGTTATATACTTCCTGATGAGACGATAAGTTTTGGTTGCTCGGAGATCCATTCCACGCTGCGTCTACATTTTCCGTTTCAAAAACAATATCTCCCCAACGATTAAAAACAGTCAGTTTATACTTACTTGCTCCGGTCACTATCGGCTGAAACGCATCGTTAATAAAATCGTTGTTCGGAGTAAACGTATTCGGAACGTATACTCGTAAATCGGGTTTAATATGAACATTCATAAAAGCAACATCAGTGCACCCATGAATGTCTTCAATATTCAATTGCACTTGATAATCTCCCGATTCTAAATAAGTGTGCTGAATCGTCCCACCACTGTATGCCTCTGACACCCCATCTCCAAAATCCCACGTCCCAGTTGAAACAGAATACGGCCCCGAAAGATCGAAAAAAACCGATTGATCTGGCATACAAACTGTCGGATTGGGAGCGCCAATAATAGCATCGCTTCCAGGTATTACATCGATCTCAGCAGAAGTTGGAACAGCACAGCCGTTTGCATCTTCCACCGTAATTGAATATATCCCTTGACTTAACCCGGTCAAATCAACGTTTGTTGGGTTAGAAATTCCATTAAAAATAAAAGTATAAGGACTGACTCCGCCTTGAGCATTTAAATCGACAGCTCCAACACCCATTGCGCAAGTATCGGCCTCAATTCCAATCAATGGAACTATAGGATTCGGCTGAACTAGTGTTAATGTTTGATTGGTTAAACATCCATTAGCATCTATTGTTTGAATCGTGTAAGACCCTGCGTTCAAACCCGTGAAATTGACCGGCGCGGGTTGACTCGAGGAAACAATCGGTTGAATTATTTGACTGTTGTATGCGGCAACGCCTCCTGAAGGAAAGTTTACAACCGCCTGTATTTCTCCATCATTTTCACCATAACAACTGATGTTATATCCACTGAAATCAGTAGAAATTTCCAAAGAATCTAATAAAGCAGTCGGCTGAGTTATTTCAAATAGAGCGGTATCTCTGCAACCTATCTCGTCAGTGACTAGGCAGGAATAATTTCCCGCTGCAAGCAAACCAATATTCGAACCCGAAAATGAATCCGGTGTCCAATCAAATTCCCAACCTTGATTGGTCGGAAAGTAACCACCAGTTGCTACAATCTCGACCATACCATCACTCGCCTCAAAGCAACTCACTCCATACCCATTGTAATCAGCAAGTACGGTGCCAGTTGCAATCACTTCACTTACTCGAATATTGAAGTTATAAGTATTGGTCGAGGCGCCGCATGAAGATGTCAAGAGAGCCTGGTATAAACCTGGCGCTGAAAATGTATAAGCCAAGGTATCAAGGTTTCCGTCGAATGAGATCCCTTCGATTTGCCATTCTTGGAAACACCTCAATCCGATAGTTGTTAGATTATACAAAAACACAGTGTCATTAACACAAATAATAGAATCACTGAGTTCGAAATAAGGCACAGTATAACAATCTTGACATTGATAAACATCCGTTGGTATATATGAATTTAAAACTGGGCTTCTCACCACTGCACCGAGGGATAATGCAGCGTTGGTGCCAATAGGGGTTGCGTTTGATGAAATATCAACCATTGTCAGTGGGCAGTCGGCTGATTGACAAGTAACTAAACCGACACTATCTGTTTTAATAAACAACGGATCCATACTACCATCTGCATTTCCAAAATAAGGACTTGCTGTATAAGCCGATATCGTAAAAGTACCATCTGCATTGTAACCAACTCCAATTCCTTTATCCCTTGCATTAGCGCCGTATTGACGCGACCAAAGAATATTACCTAAAAAATCAATGTGAAGCAACAATATATTTCGCTCATTCATGGATTCCGTAACACTTGGATTAGCGCCAGCTGCAATTGGAAAACTGTCTGAATTACCGCATATGGCATAACCCTGAGGTGTTGTAATTATTGCTCTACTTTGATCGGAGCCAGGACCACCATATGCCTTACTCCAATTCACACTGCCATCAGATAATGAGGATTCCAATACCAATATATTATCACTAGCAAGTCCTGCCTGATTCTGTGATGTCGCTGTCATGACTATACTGTTATTTGCTTGACGAATAGTTGCTGCGCAAGACCATGAAGTATGATCCAAGTCCGAGTAACCGAAACCATAACCCATGGACCAAATAATATTTCCACTCCCATCCGTTCTCGAAACAGCCAAATCCTTGCCCGGAACGCCATACGTAGAGAGGAAGATAATATCTCCTGAAGCAAGTTCACTGACAAACAATGGCATCTGACCAAAACTAGAAAAAGATTTAGACCACAAAACGCTGCCCACCTGATCCAAGCGCATGAGAACGCACGAAACCCCCGGTTGTTTGGCTACACAAATAATGTCTCCATTAGCAGCCTGGGTTGCTTGCATAACCCATTCCAATCCCGGGTAGGTATTCAACCACAATAAATTCCCATCGCCATCCACCTTTGCAACAAAGCCAATTCCACCATCGTAATGACCCGAAACTAGAAAATCTCCATTGGCTAATTGCTTAATTGATTTAGCACCATCGGCCGCACCTTCACCAATAAGCTTAAACCACAATCTGTTGCCACACTCGTCTACCCTATAAATGTATATATCGCATCCACCCGCGCTGCCATTTCCCTCATGCTGTCCTGCCGCAACGAATCCTCCATCATTAGTAGGTATCATGGCCAATCCACCATTCATGCCTGAAAGATTATATTTTCTATAGAACGTGTTTTCTTGCCCAAAAACACCAAATACAATCCAAAGATGAAGAATTAATAAAATAACTTTCTTCATTGCTCAATAGTTTCTGTAATATGTATTTTATCCCTTTCGTATCCAATTTGAACCATCATGTTTTCAATATCCTTCGCATTGTGAGAATCAGAACTTAAAAGGCGGACACGTAGAGCATATTCCTCCACGATTCTAGTGCATTCCAAAGGTGACCAACTATTAATTTTATCAACCACCATTGGACTTAAAAAAGGACACATTAGACCATGAGCATCAACAACGATGTAGTAACTTTTAATTGGATCATCTGAAGCAAAAACGTCGAATGATAATAAAGAGAGCAAAAATATCGGGAGTAACTTTTTCATTTGATTTCGTTTTAATTTATGAGGATCGCTTTTATTATTTTCACAACCTTAATTTCGGATTATCTTATTTGCTTTTTGCGCAACAAAATATAGACAAAATTGATAATATAAATAAATGTAAATCAGTAATCGTAAATTATTACCATAAACTGCATTATTAATACGTTAAGTGCACAGCAGTTCTAACAACGCAGTTCCAACAACGGAGTTCTAACAACGAAGTTCAAACAACGTAGTTCCTGCGCATAAAAGCGCATAACCATTTCTTGACATTCCCCTCTTGCGGAAATAGGTTTGCAGCATGGAACAAAATCTCATTCAATCAGAAATAGAGTCGCGAATTTTGACTATTCGAGGCATGCAGGTCATGTTAGACAGTGATCTTGCAGAATTGTATGGTACAGAAACCAAATTCATTAACAGGGCGGTTTCAAGGAATCGGGATAGATTTCCAGCGGATTTTGCTTTTAAGTTAAGTAATGAAGAATGGTCAGATTTAAGGTGCCAAAATGGAACCTTAAAAGAAACTCTTTCGAGAGGTAAACACAGAAAATATTCACCTATCGCATTTACAGAGCAAGGTGTTGCCATGCTTTCAGCAGTTTTAAGCACAACAGTTGCTATTCGGATTAGCGTTGAAATCATGCGCTCCTTCATTGAACTAAGAAGAAGAAGTCAATCCTTGAACATCATAGTCAAAAAAATTAAAGAATTTGATACTTGGAAAGAAGTTGCGGAACAAAAATTCGATGCGCTTTTTGGTGCGTTATCAAAAAACGATTTTCCTTCATCAGGTATCTTTTTCAACGACCAAATATTTGACGCCTATGTCTTTTCAAGCGACCTAATCACCAAAGCAAAAAAGTCAATCATTCTAATCGACAACTACATCGACGAAACAACATTGCTTCAACTTTCAAAAAGAAACAAAAAAGTTCGTTGTAAGATTTACACTGAAAGAATAACCGACCAGTTAAAACTCGATCTTGAAAAACACAATTCGCAATACGATCCCATTGTAATCCAAATTCTAAAAAACGCACACGACCGTTTTCTGATTCTAGACGAAAAAGAACTCTACCATCTTGGTGCTTCATTGAAAGATCTAGGTAAACGATGGTTTGCTTTTTCTCGGATGGATGGGCTTGTAAAGGAAATACTTACTCACCTCCGGTGATCAATCTTTCAGATCAATCACTTCGTAATCCAACCTTCGGTGAAATCTTTCAGATCAATCACTTCGTGATTGATCCGAAGGAGTAAAACCCTTCCCGTTCATTCAACAACTCTTGTAATTTAAAACGCAAATCCCCTTCACACAAAAGCGGACGCTTCGCGCGCTCGCCTGGCGTGTTGAGTCTCTTGAACAACTCATCAATAGACACTTCCAAATACCAAACTTCAAAATGATTCAAAGAGAATTCAACTTTCTCATCAGTAGTGAAAAAACCTGCTCCAGCTGAAATAATTCCGATTGGTTCATTCACAATAGATTTCACCATAGAAAATTCTTCCTCGCGAAATTTCTCCCACCCTTGCTCTTCCACAAATTCAGCAATACTCCTTCCCCACTTCTTCTCCAACATCTCATCCACCTCATAACACGACACACCCATCTCCTGCGACATT
Source organism: Bacteroidia bacterium (assembly GCA_964203455.1). GTDB lineage: Bacteria > Bacteroidota > Bacteroidia > M30B66 > M30B66 > CALQRR01. The sequence continues at coordinate 60 of CAXNNF010000105.1, read as the reverse complement.
CGCTTCGCCTTCGTGCTCTTCCCACAACCGGGCATTCCAAACAAAAGAATGTGCTTTTCC
>CAXNNF010000104.1:0-5175 GCA_964203455.1 Bacteroidia bacterium | reverse complement strand
TGAGGACCTTTTGGAACTTGAACTTCTTGTTCATTAGAGGTTTTTACTTTGATTGCATCTACAATTGCAGAAAAATCCATTTCCCAAATATCGATATTTCCTTTGCCTCCATTGCGGTCGGAACTAAACCAAGCTTGTCTTCCATCGGTGCTCAAACAGAAATTGCGCTCATCGCCAGGAGTGTTAATTGGATATCCCAGGTTTTCAGGTTCTGAACAAATTCCATTTTCAATGGTCGTTTTAAAAATATCATATCCGCCCAAGCTCTTTGGTGAATTGGATGCATAATACAAGGTCTTTCCATCAGGATGCATAAACAATCCAATCTGGTCGTATTCATCATTAACAATAGAACCCAAACTCACGGCTTTGTCCCATTCGGTTTTGCTTTTCTTTTTGGCCATATAAATATCACCCATGCCCATTCCGCCTCGTGGTCGCTCACTCACAAAATACAAGGTTTTGCCATCTGGCGATAAACAAGCAGAACTTTCAAAATAACTTGTATTGACATCGCCTTGAAGTTCTTCTGCTTTTTTCCATTTTCCATTTGGCGATTTCTTCGAAACATACAAAGTTCCTGAACCGCGTACGCCTTTATTTCTGTAGACAAAAATCTGTTTTCCATCGGGCGATAATGTCATGTTAGCATCATGGTTATCATCATTAATTTCACCTGGAATATTTTCAGCTTCGAGCCATTTTCCTGTCAAAGAATCTTTCTTAGAAATGTAGATGTCTTCGAAAAATTTCCCGTCCTCCGGATCAACTAACTTGCCCGTAGATTCGGGTCTGCGAGATGTGAAAATCATCGTATTGCCATCGGCCGAAATACTTGGATTATATTCCGGGTACTCAGAATTTATTGATGTTCCGATATTGCTGATTTTAACATTGATTGGCTTCGACATCATCTCAATCGATTTTTTACATTGAGTTATAAGTATTGATGCTTCTTCCGTTTCTTCTGATTTTTTTGACGTTTTATTAATAAAAGTTTGATACTCATTGATTGCCTTATCCAATTCGCCGGCAAGCTGAAATATTTTACCTACTAAAAAAAACTTCTCGGGATTTGAAATTGCATCCAAAGCAATTGAACGTTTCAATTGTTCCATCGCATCCTCATAATTTTTAAGGTAGAAATTACATTCGCCACCCAAATAGTAAAGCTCCGACGTTAGGGTGTCGGTCTTTTCCAACTTCCGAAGTTCACTCCAAGCTGAAACGTAATCGCCTCCAGCCATGGTGTTTTTAATTTTAATGAGTTGGAGTTTACTTGTTCCATTATCGGCATACACATTCGAAAATCCGAACACAAGCATGAGAATTACTAAGCGTATAGTTTGCATGATATTGAAATTCATTCTGGACGTTTTTTTTTCTAAAAATAACAAATCAATTGAATCAATCGGCAGAAATTGTACTTAATGAGGTTAAAAAGGTTTCTAAGGCCTGTCTCTTCAAGGAATCTAAGTTGTAAGAAATTCGTTCGCTCAAGTAATTTTCTATCGGATAATGTGCAGGATATAAACTGCGAACTTCTTTTGCTGCTTCCAGTGGATGACTAATTCCTTGTATTAGTGCCGATTCTATGGGATTCCAGTGGGATGCCAAAACCGGATTGACCGAAACCCAGCAGGCGAAAACAAATGGTAGATTTTTCCAATTATACCATGTTTCACTGAGGTCGTATGCGTATTCAAAGCGATTTGCATGATCAAAAACACGATCTCCAATTAAAACTCCAGCTCTATTTTTTTTGATGGTCTCGATGAAATCTCTTTCCGCATGGATAAATTTCGGAGTTATTTTCCAGTAATCTCTGGCCAATAAACGGCATAAATTAATGGATGTTAAGGATTGAAAATCCAAGACAATTTCTTCAATTTCAGATAGAGGAACATCACTTAACAACATTACTGAATCGACCTTGCCATGTGCGCCAATGCAGGTATTTCCTAATATGGAATAGTTCGATAAAAGGGGCAAAGTGGCAACCGGTACAAGACCAACATCCACTTGACCAGAAATGAGCTTTTGAGCACAAACTGATGGATAATCTAAACTAAGTTCTATTATTCCTTGTTGTATAAGTTGAGCTTTCTTGATTCCCGATATAAATGGAGCAGTATTGAGATATGAAACGACAGACAATCGGAGCATGGGCGCAAGTTCGCTTATTTTAATGATAATCGATTTTCAAATGTTCTATAAATCCCAATTAAAAATCCTCCTTTTTATTTTGGACAGCGAATTAACATTTTTCCACATATTTTGTGAATGAGTTTTTTGAGTTTTCCAATCAAAGCGTTAGGAATTCATTTTCTTTGCAACGCTTAATTTACTTGAACTTTAATCGTGTTAGACTAAATTATCTATGAAGAAGTTGCTCATCCTTATTTTGGGAATAGCTGTGTTGTTGCTTGTTAAATTTTTATTCTTAACGAAACCCGTTGAACCTGCAAAATCAAACATAGTTCAAGCGAGTCCGACTTCTGTATATGTTATTAAAACAGTTGAATTAAACCAAGAAATTACTTCTACGGGAACATTGTTCGCAAACGAAGAGGTTGTGCTTTGTCCCGAAGTAGCAGGGAAAATTACCGCAATCAATTTTCAGGAAGGTGAGCGTGTTTCCCAAGGTCAAATTCTTGTGAAGTTGAATGCTTCCGATTTAACGGCTCAACTCAATAAACTCCGCGTTCAACGTAAATTTCAATTCGAAAAAGCCGAACGACTGAAAAATCTTTTAAAAATTCAAGGGGCAAGTCAGGAAGAATATGATCAGGCACAGAGTATAGTCAATGCAACCGATGCTGATATTAGTTATGTGCAATCAAACATCGAAAAGACTGAAATTCGAGCTCCATTTTCAGGAATCATTGGATTGCGTTATGTAAGTGTTGGTTCATTCGTAAATGCCGCTTCTCGCATTGCTACATTGCAACAAAACGACCTATTAAAACTCGATTTCTCCATCCCCGAACGTTACATTTCGCAGTTCAGCTTACCATTATCAATACAATTTAAATTGCAGGGTTCAGAGATTTCCAATGAAGCGCAAGTCTATGCCATTGAGCCCATGGTGGATGTGAACACACGAACATTTAAAATGCGTGCTCGAGTAAATAATGCTAGTTTTAAAATTCTCCCTGGACAATTTGCTCAAATTAAGCTCAAGTTAAACGCTCAAAACCATTCGATTTTAATTCCCACACATTGCATTATTCCAACGCTGAAAGGGAAAAAAGTATTTGTTTGCGAAGGGGGCAAGGCGCAGGAAGTGCAAGTTGAAACGGGTTTCCGAAATGACGAACAAATCGAAATACTTTCTGGGCTTCAGGTTGGCGACAGTGTCTTAACCAGTGGATTGATGTCAATTAAATCCGATACTCCTTTAAAAATTATCCCTGCAAAAGCATCGAAAAAGGAGGGGAAACATGAGTAGTCTCTCATCGATAAGCATCCGACGACCCGTATTGGCAATCGTCATGAATGTCATCATTGTGCTATTTGGTTATATTGGATATACGTTTTTAGGTGTACGAGAATATCCTTCTATCGACCCGCCAATCATTACAGTGCGAACGGGATATGCAGGCGCAAATTCCGATGTTATTGAATCGCAAATTACTGAGCCCATCGAAAAAGCACTTAATGGAATTGAAGGTATTCGCAGCATTTCATCGGCTAGTAATCAAGGGAGCAGCGTTATAACTGTTGAGTTTAACTTAGGTTCGAATCTCGAAGCAGCTGCGAATGATGTGCGCGATAAAGTTTCGCAAGCGGTGCGAGATTTACCCAAGGACATTGATGGATTACCAACGGTTTCGAAAGCAGATGCCAACTCCGATGCGATATTAAGTTTAACAATTCAAAGCAGCACGCGTTCTCAATTGGAAGTAAGCGAATATGCCGAAAATTTGATTGGCGAACGTTTGCAAACCATTCCTGGTGTGAGCTCCTTGCAGATTTGGGGACAAAAGAAATACGCCATGCGACTTTGGTTAGATCCCAAAAAAATGGCTGCTCGTGGTGTCACTTCCATGGATGTTCAACAAGCACTCTCGAGCCAAAACGTGGAATTGCCCGGTGGAAAGATTGAAGGAAATACCACCGAACTCAGTGTAAAAACTGTTGGTCGTTTGCACACCGAAGCCGATTTTAATGCATTGATTATTCGATCTGTCAACGGTGTGAATATTCGTTTTTCGGACGTTGGAAATGCCCAACTCGGTCCCGAAAACGAACAAACCATTTTGCGCCTCAGTGGAACACCCATGGTTGCTGCAGCCTTGATTCCTCAGCCGGGTGCTAATTACCTCGATATTGCCAAGGAGTTTTACAAACGTGTTGATGAGATAAAGAAAGAAGTTCCCGAAGATATTACACTCGGCATCGTGCTCGATAACACAAAGTTTGTGCAACAAAGCGTGGACGAGGTGCTCGAAACCTTGCTTATTGCTATTTTGTTAGTTGTCATTATTATTTATTTATTCTTTCGCGATTGGCTGATTGCAATTCGGCCGCTTATTTATATTCCGGTTTCATTGCTAGGCGCATTTTTCATTATGTATGTGATGGGCTATTCAATCAATGTGCTCACCCTGTTGGCCATTGTATTAGCAACCGGTTTGGTGGTGGATGATGGCATAGTGGTAACCGAAAATATTTACAAGAAAATTGAAGGTGGAATGAATCCCATTGATGCTGCAATTAAAGGATCGAACGAGATCTTTTTTGCGGTGATTTCCACTTCACTCACTTTGGTTGCGGTGTTCATGCCTGTCATTTTCATGCAGGGATTTGTAGGTCGTTTGTTTCAAGAATTTGGGAGTGTATTGGCCGGTGCAGTTGCTATTTCAGCATTTGTGTCATTAACGCTAACGCCCATGCTCAATGCGCATTTAGTGAGGAAAGACCCCAATAAGAAAAGCAGATTTTATCATGCAACAGAGCCCTTTTTTAAACGAATGGAATTGGGTTACCGAAATATGTTGAATAGTTTCATGCAGAAGCGTTGGCAAGCATTGCTTATTCTCGCTATTTCAATCGCCATGATTATCGGCATGTACCCACTTTTGCAGTCAGAACTTTCCCCTTTAGAAGACCGAAGTTGGACGCGATTAATCGTGACTGCTCCAGAGGGTTCATCCTACGAGTACACCGATA
>CAXNNF010000103.1:0-5191 GCA_964203455.1 Bacteroidia bacterium | reverse complement strand
GGAGCATATACACGACAAGAACCATTAAAAACACTAGCTTGATTTAAAATTGCGCTCCCATCCACTTTTTCGTTCATTTCTTGATCGTTCACATCGGCATTCCAAGGAAATCTTCTGCCTTCAACAGACTCCAAATATAAAGTGGGATGCAGAAAAAAAACATCAACTGCAGCGGTTGCTTGTCCATCGGAAACGCTCGTATTCGGAACACTATCGGCCATGTCCTTTCGAAAAGGAAGTGCCGCCCAATGCTCATTATTGCTGTAATCTGGACTTGGAGGAGAGGCGCTTTCGGAGAAACTTAAAGCAATAGAAGGAGGAACATACGTGTTACCTACATATGGTTTTTTACACGATTGCCAGAAAACTATAGAAATCAACAGGATGATTATGCGATACATGCCGCAAAAGTAGTACATACTTAAACTTACAAAACCTGTAATCTAATTTTCAATAACATTTTAATATCGAATGTGAATTTAAAAGCGTAGCAAAGTTATTTGTTCGTGAATATTCACTTATGCATTGTAAATCAGTAAAATTGACTACTTTTGCACCGCCAAAAACGAGCCATGCAGCAAATTAGAAACATTGCCATTATTGCCCACGTTGACCACGGAAAAACAACCCTCGTTGACAAAATTCTTCACCAAACAAAGCTGTTTCGTGACAATCAACAGTTCGGAGATTTGATTCTCGACAACAACGATTTGGAACGCGAAAGAGGGATTACGATCCTTTCTAAAAACGTTTCTGTTCGTTACAAGGATGTAAAAATTAACATCATTGATACTCCGGGCCACGCCGACTTTGGCGGAGAGGTAGAACGAGTATTGAATATGGCTGATGGTGTATTATTGTTGGTTGATGCTTTTGAAGGTCCTATGCCTCAAACGCGTTTCGTACTTCAAAAAGCACTTGCATTAGGTTTAAAACCTATTGTAATTATTAATAAAGTAGATAAGCCAAATTGCCGCCCGGATGAAGTTCATGATGCGGTTTTTGAATTGTTTTTTAACCTAGATGCTACTGAAGAACAGTTGGAATTTAAAACGGTTTTCGGTTCTTCTAAAATGGGTTGGATGGGACCAGATTACAAAACTCCAACCGACGGATTTGAATATTTGTTAGATACAATCGTTTCTGAAATTCCTGCTCCTTTACAACCTGCAGGCACACCTCAAATGATGATTACTTCCCTAGATTTCTCCACTTATATTGGACGAATTTGCGTGGGTCGTTTGCTTCGTGGTGAATTGAAAGAGAACATGCCCGTTAGCCTTGTAAAGCGCGATGGATCTGTAGTAAAATCTCGTATCCGTGAACTTTATACATTCGAAGGTTTGGGTAAAGCCAAAGTTCCTTCGGTTGTTGCAGGAGATATTTGTGCATTAACAGGAATTGAAGGATTTGAAATTGGTGATACTATTGCCGATTTTGAAAACCCGGAAGGCCTCGTTCCTATTGACGTGGATGAGCCAACTATGAGTATGTTATTTACCATCAATAACTCTCCTTTTTATGGGAAGGATGGTAAGTTTGTAACATCTCGCCACTTGAAAGAACGTTTAGATAAAGAATTAGAAAAGAACCTTGCTCTTCGCGTTCAGCCAACAAATTCGGCTGATTCGTTTTTGGTTTATGGTCGTGGAATCCTGCATCTTTCTATCCTAATCGAGACTATGCGTCGCGAAGGGTATGAATTGCAGGTTGGGCAGCCACAGGTTATCATTAAAGAAGTAGACGGTGTTAAGCACGAACCAGTAGAGGTTTTAACGATTGATGTTCCGGAAGAATTTTCAGGAAAAGTAATCGAGCTAGTGAGCCAACGTAAAGGAGATTTACGTGTGATGGAACCGAAAGGCGACATGCAACATTTGGAATTTGAAATTCCTGCACGTGGAATTATTGGTCTTCGTAACCACTTGCTTACGGCTTCGGCTGGTGAAGCAATTGTAGCGCATCGTTTCAAAGATTACGAGCCATGGAAAGGCGATATTCCTCAACGTACGAATGGGGTTATCATCGCTAAAGATCCAGGTAAATCGATTGCGTATGCGATTGATAAATTGCAAGATCGCGGGTATTTCTTTGTTGATCCAGGTGAAGATGTTTACACCGGTATGATTATCGGCGAGCAAAACAAAGCAGGCGATATGGTGGTAAACATAACCCAAGAAAAGAAATTAACGAACATGCGTGCTTCCGGATCGGATGATAAAATGCGCATTGCTCCGGCCATTAAATTTTCTTTGGAAGAGTCGATGGAATACATTCAGAAAGATGAGTATGTAGAAATTACTCCAAACGCTTTACGTATTCGTAAAATCCATTTGGACGAAAATACACGTAAACGTGCTTCTGCTCAGTTATCGTAATTAATATATAACGTTTTCAAACGCCTGTTTCTTCATCGAGACAGGCGTTTTTTTATTGAATGAATTTGGAAAATGTTGGTAATATTTTAATCAAGAAATCCTTCCCCAATCCATCTTTCGTTTCTCTAAAACTCTCAATTGCATATTGAGTTTTTGATTCTCTTCCAAAAGCAAATCTGGATCTTTATCTAAAAGTGATTGTGCTAGCTGACGACAATACACAAGTAATTGATTGTCTTTACTGATATCGGCAATGTTCAAATCCAAATCTCCGCTTTGTTGGGTTCCTTGTAAATCGCCTGGGCCACGTAATTCCAAATCGACTTCTGCAATTTCAAATCCGTCGTTAGTACGAACCATCGTTTCCAAACGGATTTTAGCTTCGGTACTCAATTTAAATCCCGACATCAACAAACAATACGATTGATCGGCGCCCCGCCCTACTCTTCCGCGTAACTGATGCAATTGCGATAAACCAAAACGTTCGGCACTTTCTATAATCATAACCGATGCATTGGGAACATTTACACCCACTTCAATAACCGTCGTGGCAACCATGATTTGCGTTTGTTTCTTGATGAAACGTTGCATCTCAAATTCTTTATCCGCTGACTTTAAACGACCATGCACTATACTTAACTGGTATTGCGGACTTGGAAACCAATCTTGTAAATGATTGTACCCATCCATTAAATTTTTGTAGTCGAGCTGTTCGCTTTCTTCAATGAGCGGATATACCACATAAATTTGTCGGCCAAGGTGAATCTGCTCTTTAATAAAATTGAGCATTGCCGGACGATCTTTATCGAACTGATGCTTTGTCACAATGGGTTTTCTTCCCGGAGGCAATTCATCGATGATGGAAATATCCAAATCGCCATACAAAGTCATGGCAAGTGTTCGCGGAATTGGTGTTGCCGTCATGATAAGCACATGCGGAGGAAGAGAGTTCTTTGCCCAAAGTCTTGCACGTTGCGCCACACCAAACCGATGCTGTTCGTCAATAACTATAAAACCTAAATTTTTGAAAAGCACTTTATCTTCAAGCAGCGCATGTGTTCCAACCACTATATGCAATTCCCCACTTTCGAGTTCTTGATGAAGAATGGTTCGATCTTTCTTCTTTGTTGAACCCGTGAGCAATCGAATTTTCACACCAATTTTTTCGGCCAATTCGCTCAAACCTGAAAAGTGTTGCTGCGCTAAGATTTCGGTTGGAGCCATCAAACATGCTTGGAAACCATTATCGATGGCCATAAGCATACTCATAAAAGCCACAATGGTTTTTCCACTTCCCACATCGCCCTGCACCAATCGATTCATTTGAATGGGTTTGGCAACATCAGCACGTATTTCTTTGAGGACGCGTTTTTGGGCTCCTGTTAACTGAAACGGCAAATGATTATGATAGAAATTATTGAATGTATCGCCAATAATCTCGAATGGAAATCCCTTTAATAATTGTTTGTTGATGCGATTCTGTCGAATCAAACGCAATTGTAAAAAGAACAATTCTTCAAACTTCAAGCGTGTTTCAGCGGCTTTTAATTCCTCCGAATTATTGGGTTGATGAATAAATTGATAGGCTTGTTTGAGCGAAATGAGATGATGTTGTTTGATAAGATATTCGGGCAATGTTTCTTCAATTTGATTCCCGATGCGTTGAAGCAATTGTTGAATAATTTGCGATTGCCCTTTGCTATCGAGCCAAGCCCGTTTCATGGCCTCGGAGCTGTTGTACACAGGTTGTAAACGTGGTGCTCTGGCAGCTTTTTCGGCGCTGTAAACTTCCACTTCGGGATGCGCCATGTTGATGGAATTATTGAATTGTGTTGGCTTCCCGAAAACAATCACATCTACCCCCGAGCGAATTTTATCCTGAACGAATTTTATCCCCTGAAACCAAACAAGCTCAATCGTCCCAGTTGTATCGCGCAAGATGGCGGTTAAACGTTCTTTACCTTTCCCAGAACCTTGCATTTTAATGTTCTCCAATCGTCCAATAATTTGAACCAAGGGCAAGTCTTCCGAAACTTCATTGATTGCATAAAATCGTGTTCTATCCACATAACGAAAGGGAAACCAATTCAGCAAATCGCCAAAAGTTTCTATTTCACAATCTTTCTTCAGTAGTACGATCTTCTTGGGAGCGAGACCTTGAAATGCAGTTATGGGTGAGTCGAAAACAGTCAATTACGAATTATCAATTACGGGTTGTTAATTACGGATTACGGATTATCAATTACGGATTATCAATTACGAGTTTACTCTATTTTCATCATTCTTCGGGAAGGGCATACCAGCGGCGGTAAAAGCGATGCAGCAATGTTGGAACGGCAATCACAAAAATTATTAAACCTGTGATTTCAGCGTAAAAGAGATGTAATTTCATGGTTTCATAATCGAAACTATAAGCTGGATTTACCAATTCGTTGTATACGCTTTGTTGGCCTTCATAATACATAGAAGTTAGAAGTATGGGCAGAAAATACAGCATCCAAGAAAAAATATTTATCGAAATACCTGATACGATGTTGCGTGTTTTGTTTTGAAATGTGCCAAAAGAGAAGAACGCAAAAAGGACAAAATAAAATAAATAACTTCCAAACATGGAAGATTCAATCCCACTTGAGAATGCTAGCATTAACCCAGTTAAAATACTCAGCAAAACACAGGTTAAAATGCTCAGAAAAAATGCTTTTTTGGTTGAATGTCGGAAATTGAAAACCAATAAGGAAATACAAAAAGTGATATAAAACCAAACACGTATTTGCCATTCTAAATGATGGGGAGCAAAACTGTGTTTCCTTTCG
>CAXNNF010000102.1:0-5202 GCA_964203455.1 Bacteroidia bacterium | reverse complement strand
GGAATTTTCTAATATGGCTTCTTTTGGAATTCCAATGAGTCAAATGAAGGAATATTTATCTGCGGGAAGCACTGAACGTAAGAAAATGCAAGAGAAATCGGAAGGAATTCCATCCGATTCAACTGCATGCGAACTTTGTGATTGGGTTTTTTATGGTCGTATTAATGCACCAACATTTCGTGTTGCAATTAAAGGAGATCAACAAACATCTTATCCAAAAATTCGCCGTGTAATGGATGTACTTCAGGATAAAAAAGTGAACAGATTTAATCTGATCACGAATATGGAAACTGGAACAACGGAATAATTTTCAAAACTAATTATCGTTTTTAAAACGATTATAAAAATAAAACACCATGGCAGAAGTAAATACCGGCGACGACGGTGGTGGCAAAAAGAAGCACGGTAAACAACGTGCTAAAAAATCATCCACTCGAATTGACATGACCCCAATGGTTGACCTTGGGTTTTTGCTCTTGACGTTTTTCATCTTAACAACGACCTTCAACAAGCCACAAGCGATGGAGATCAATATGCCAATTAAAGATGATAAACTGCAAGAAAAAGATAAAAACAAGGTTCCAGCCAATCACACCCTCAACATTCTGTTAACAGATAAAAATGTGGTGTATTGGTATTTTGGAGTAGCTGATCCAGCAAAAGCTCTTCCTTCATTAACTAAAACGAACTACAGTAAAGACGGAATTCGTAAAGTTTTAATTGATGAAAATAATAAGCGCCACAATGCCTTTACCCAAATTGAAACTTGGAAAAAAGAAGCGTCCGAAGGCAAGATGAAAGAGGTCGAGATGAAGGAGAAAATTAAAGTTTTTCGTGAAACCAATAAAATGTCAAGCTTAATCGTTTTGTTAAAGCCCGACAAAGAATCGAACTACAAAAATATTGTTGATGCCCTCGATGAAATGGCTATTTGCAATATTGGAAGCTACGCCTTATTGGAATCGAATGACCTTGAGAATCAGATGATCGCAAATGCAAATACTTATTAACTAATTCAAACGAAATAGAGACATGGCCGAACAACTCGCCGTCAAGCCGTTTGACGAAATTGTATTCGAGCACCGTAACAAAGAATATGGTGCTTATGAGCTGAGAAAGCGTTACAACAAACACATGAATACTGCATTTATTATTGCAATTAGTGTTTTTGTTATCAGTGTGAGCATTCCAGCAATTATGGATTTTTTGGATTCAATCGTTCCAGCAGAAGCCGATACCAATGTTGAATTGACTTTGGTTGATGCACCTCCGCTAGACAAGGATATTCCACCACCACCACCACCACCAGATCCACCACCACCTGTTCAGGAAACGATTAAGTTTACTCCACCAGTGGTTACGGAAGAACCAATCGACGAAAAAGATATTCCGCCACCACAGGATGAAATTAAAGTTCAAGTGGGAACCGAGACAAAAGAAGGTACAGGAGATATTGAACTTCCTACCGAAGGTGATGGAAAGGATGAAGTAGAAGCTCCTCAGCAAATTTTTACTATTGTTGAGCAGATGCCTGAATTTCCAGGAGGAGAAGAAAAGTTATTTGAATATTTAGGAAAAAATATCAAGTACCCATCGATGGCTCGTGAAAATGGAATTACAGGAACGGTATACGTTACGTTTGTTGTAGAAGGTAATGGTGAAATATCGGATGTGAAAAAACTACGCGGAATAGGCGGTGGTTGTGATGAGGAAGCGATGCGAGTAGTAAAAGCGATGCCTTCTTGGAAAGCTGGAAAGCAAAATGGTAAATCGGTTCGTGTTCAATACAATCTTCCGATTAAATTCACGTTGCGTTAATTCTTTCCCCTTGAATAAAATATTGCGGGTAATGAGCCTTGTGGTGATTGTTGTTTACATCATCATTGGCTCATTACTCATTTTTACGAACTTCTTTACTATTGTTCCTGAAGAATATAAAACACTTATTGGAATTGTTGTTATGCTATACGGATTGTTCCGTTCTGTTCGTTACTTAAGTTCTAAAACTGATCGTGATTCGTAAAATGAAATACAGGATTTTTATTCTAACATTTAGCATAATCGCTTCATTCGTTTTGTCTTCGTGTGGAAGTGCATCGGATGCTTTAACACAAGAAAGTACAACGCGAGGAAATATTCGAATTGGTGTAGATGATTCGTACAAATTACTTTTGGAAACGGAAATTTCCACGTTTCAGTCATTATATCCGAATGCAAAGATTAATGCAACCTATGGCTCTGAGGGTAATTTGATGGATTTGTTAATGAAAGATTCTTTGCGAGCAATCATTACAAGCCGGGAATTAACTGAACAGGAAAAAGTGTATTTCAAGTCGCATGCGATTTTTCCAAAGATTACCAAAATTTGCGTTGATGGATTGGCATTTATTGTTAATCGTTCTAATCCAGACTCGACATTTTCTTATAAGCAATTGCAGCAGCTGTTTACGAAAAACCCAAGGAGTTGGATGAATGTTAAACCGAGATCTTCGAAAGAAGAAATTCGTGTGGTGTTCGATCATCCCTCATCAGGAAATGCGCGCTACTTAAAAGAACTTTTCAAGCTTGCAAAATTGCCGGCTTTGTGTTCGGCAGTTAATTCGAACGAAGAAGTTGTTAAATATGTAGAAGAGCATCCTTGGTCAATTGGTGTTATTTCGTCCAACTGGATTAGTGATACCGAAGATTCTGTTAGTGGCAATTTTTTAAAGCGTATTCGTGTTGTCGGTGTCTCTTCTGAAAATGATCCAGATGCAGTTCTTGGATATACTCAACCTTATCAGGCATACCTCGCAAACAAATCATATCCGTTTCGTCGTGATGTTTTTTATATAAACCGAGAAATTGGCACTCGTCTTGGTACGGGCTTCGCATCGTTCATTGCAGGCGACAAAGGTCAACGCATTGTTCTTAAATCAGGATTGGTTCCAGCTTATGGAGTAATTCGTTTGGTTGATGTCGGTAATTAAAATCATTAGATCATTTTAAAAATAATAGTATGAAAAAGTCCACACTTATTTGTTTGCTTTTAGCAATTGCTTTTAGCACAAATGCACAAACATTAGAAGAGGCAAAGCGCCATACATTAAATGAGCAATATGAAGCGGCAAGCTCCGTGTTTCGTCAATTAGTGGCGAAATTTCCCATCAAAGGAGATTATTGGTTTTATTTCGGCGAGAATTTATTGCAAGCGGAAAATATCGATTCTGCCAAAACGCTTTATACCCTTGGGGTTCAGAATGAATTGAATAATCCATTGAATTTCATTGGTCTGGCGAAAATTGCTAAGATCGAAGGGAAGAAAGAACTCGCAGATCAACAATTCGCTAAAGCGCTTCAAATGGGAGCGGGAAAAAATGCAGAAGTGCTCATTCGTATTGCCGAAGCATACATTACTATCGCTCCGAATGATATTCCTAAGGCATTTACATTATTAAAAGATGCTGAAAAACTTCAACTACGTAATCCTGAAATCCAGATTTTAAATGGTGATGCTTACATGATTTACAATGATGGTTCTAGCGCTATTAAATATTATGAGAAAGCACAAGAATTAAATCCAAGTTCACCCATTGCTATGCAACGTTTGGGTAAATTATGGGTGAATGCTCGAAACTTAGTTGGTAAGGATGGTTCTAAAGGTGCTTTGGATTATTACAACGAAGCCATTAAAACAGATTCTTCATACGCCCCAGCATACTTAGAATTGGGCGAGCTTTATTCATTAGTTCAACGTTATGAAGATGCAAAACAGAATTATATTAAGTATCTCGAATTATCAAAAGGAACTATTAGTTCACGTGTTTTATATGCGTCAACATTATACAAGACAAAGGATTATGCCGGTGCTTTGAAAGAAATTAATTCCATTTGGCAAACCGATACAAGCCGCACCGTTTTATACAGACTTGCAGCTTATTCTGCTTTTGAAACGAAAGATTTCCCCAATGGTATTTCACACATTAATAAGTTCTTTGATCGTCATCCTGTTGGCAAATTGATCCCGAAAGATTATGCCTACTTAGGAAAATTGCTTTCAGCAACGGGGCAAGATTCTATTGCTTTGGAAAAATTGAATTACGCTTTTTCTCAAGATACTTTATCATTCGATTTATTATCGGACATCGCTTCTGTACATACGAAAATGAAGAAGTATAAAGAGGCATCAGAAGCCTATGAGAAAAAGATAAAACTAACGAAAGCTAGTTCTCGCGATTATCATCTTTTAGGAGTTACGTATTATAAGATGAATGAGTTTGGTAAAGCCGATTCTGCATTTACGCGTGTTAATGAATTAGCGCCTAAGTTTGTGCAAGGTTTCGATTGGAAAGCACGTACTCAAAGTATGCTTGATCCGGATTCAAAAGCAGGTTTGGCAAAAGTAGCTTTTGAGCAAGTAGTTTTAATTGCAGAACCCGATTCAGCCAAATATTCGAAAGAACTTATGTCGGCTTATAAATACCTTGGCTTCTATTATTTCATCACAAAGGATTTTGTGAATTCTAAAATCTGGTGGGAGAAAGTGAAAGCAATGGATCCTAACGACAAGCAAGCAAGCGATGCTTTGGGGGCTGCCGAAATGAAGTAGGATTAACGAAACGATAAATGAAAATCCCGGAATCAATTTAGATTACCGGGATTTTTTGTTTTAGGATTTCATGTTTTGAAATTGAAGAGGAATACCGACGTCTGCTCCCCTTAAAACCGACATGCTTTGTTGCAGATCGTCGATTTTCTTTCCACTCACGCGCAATTGGTCATCCATAATTTGGGCTTGAACCTTTAAGCCAGAATCTTTGATGATTTTTGCAATTTTACGGGAAGAGTCTTTATCAATGCCTTGCTTGATGCTTATGTCTTTACGAACCATATTACCAGAAGCATATTGCTGTTTCCCAAAATCCATGCACGAAGGATCTATTTTTTGTTTAATTAATCGGGATCGAACAACATCTTCGATTGCAGTTACACGCATTTCGTTTTCGGTTAAAATATGCACAACAAGTGCTTTTTTATCGAGTTCGATTTCTGTTTTAGAATCTCTAAAATCGAACCGGGTTGTAATTTCTTTCGTTGCAGCATTTATTGCATTGTCGAGGGTTTGGATATCAACTTTGCTTACAATATCGTATGTTGGCATAAAATAATACTAGGTGTTTATGCTGCTAATGTATGAATAGTGGATTGGATGTTTCAAAAAAT
>CAXNNF010000101.1:0-5215 GCA_964203455.1 Bacteroidia bacterium | reverse complement strand
TCTTCGGTTTGGTCAATTACCACGATTGCCGCTTCTCTAGTGGAAAAGAATCCAGCATCCCAATAGAACTTGATTTGTTGCAAAGTGCTTTCGATGGTTTCGTCGGTCCAGATTTCTGTTCCTGGAATTTCGGAATAGTGCTGATAAAGTCCTTTCAAGAGTTCTATATCAAAATACTCCTCCATGGCAAATGGGTAATGTGTGCCATCGAACTCGGGAATATTAAGAATCGATTTCATCCAATAAAGCAGCTTAAAGGCAGTAAGTTCTGGAAAGCCGAAATGGTAAAACATGGGTATGTCTTCGGCTGCGTAATGAAAATCGGGATTTGTATGTTTTCGAAATGCCTTTAGTTGATTGGTAAGTGTTTGTAGGTAATTTTGGAACTGCTCGAGGCTTTGATCGAGCGGATTAAATTGAAACGTTACCACATCGGGGACTTCATTATTAAGTGCTTCGAGCGGAATGCTGTAATGCAAGCAAATTTTCACTGTTTCATCAAGTGTGATAGCCGTTTCACAACGTAATCTTCGGTACGCCCCGTCCTGACTGACTTCCAGTATATCCATCAAATCGCGACACAGGTTGACTTGCCCAGGAACCAGTGTTTTTAATAATGCAATAAAACGTTGCTGATGATGAACACGAGTTTTGTTTAGCATAAATCCGTAAATGATAATTTAATAATTTGCGATAATAGCGTTAGGTGCAAATATATTGCATATAAATTACTAAATCAAGCATAGTGATTTTGAGTGACTGCATTTATTTTGCAAATATCGATTGCTTTTGAATTTATTAGGCGAAAATCCGTAGAAGTTGAGCTGTTTGATGCTGCAACTTTGTCTCAACAAAAACTCAAAAACAATTTCTTATGAAACGTCTATCTCTTTCTTTACTCCTTATTGTTGCAAGTTCTTTTTCACTATTGATTGCACAAACATCTCGTCCACTTTTAGCCGTTGGTGATATTGACGCCAATGATGCACTTCCCGGAAGCGGTCATTCGACATTGTCTGAAATGGCCATGCGTAAAATGGAGCGCATTGGAACTTACGAATTACTAGATCAATACGATATGAATTACCTCGCAAAACGTGATGGCATAAGTCTAACGGGCTGCTTTTCTAAAATCTGCTTGACCGAAATGGGTTCCAAACTTCAAGTAGATAAGATGCTCACAGGAAGTATCCGCACTGTTGGCGATAACATCACCGTTAATTTCAGAATTCTTGATGTTAAATCGGGAATCATTGAACGCACACACACTAACGATTTCCTAAAGATCAATGCCGAATACCGCAACATGATCGAAATTACATTGGATGAATTGATGGGAAATCCTGTAGATGAGGAAATCAAGAAGAAACTCACATTGAAAAACGATTTTGATAATACGGTAAACAACCCCTATCAACTTCGTTTACGTACAGATGGTCCACGTATGGGTTTTACGATGTTCACTGGGGAAACGGCGTCAATTATAGGTGCTAATCGCAACAATGGTGGATTTGAAGCGCAATCGATGATGTTTCAATTTGGTTATCAGTTCGAAAAGCAATATCTGAACGAAGGAAATTTTCAAGCATTATTCGAATTTATTCCCATGATGACCGGTCTAGATCAAGGTCTTTTCATTCCAAGTATTACGGTAATGAATGGATTGCGGAATAACAAAAATGGTTGGGAATTTGCTTTCGGTCCAACGTTTTCGATCGTAACAAAACGTCAAGGTTATTATGAAGCGGGAACGCAAAAATGGACTTTGTTAAACGACAGTATTCCAATTCCTGAGAATGCCGATGTTATAACCCGTTTAGATAGTCGCGGTGATGCCTCCATTCAAGCCGGATTTATCTTCGCATTTGGGAAAACACTCAAGTCTGGAAGATTGAATATCCCTGTAAACGCATTTCTGATTCCAAGCAATAAAGGATTACGTTTCGGAGTATCCTTCGGTTTTAATGCCCGCGATCGTTATGCGTATAATGCTCCTGCAAAGATTAAGTAGCTGCATCTTGGGGATTAATCCCCAGGTGGCTAAACTTCATCTTAGAAAAAATCCCAGGGTTTTGGTATATTCACGGCCTTAAACTGAAAACTGAAATGAAAAAGCAATTCCTTTCCCTAATCCTTTGCCTTTCAATTGCTTCTGCTATAGCGCAGTCGGCTATGACACCCGAACAACTTTTAAAAGTCGCGCGTGTTTCGGCTATTGGAGTTACTAAAGATGGTAAAAACTTGGTATATCGAACCAGTATTCCTGACTTAGCGGCCAATAAAAACAGCTCCAAACTATTCACGATTCCTTTGATTGGTGGTGTTGCAACTCCGCTTGATAGCTTAGGTTCGCTTGTTTTCGATGGAAGTATCAGTAAAGACGGAAAATACCAATTGCAAGAACATTTAGTCAAAGTCGAAAAAGTACAAGCGGCAGATTATTATCCCGAAATGAATAAAGCGAATGCTCAAATCTTTGACGGTCTAAATTATCGCCATTGGGATACTTGGGAAGATGGAAAATTCCGACATGTTTTTCTTCATGAGATGATTGATGGTAAAGCGGATGAAGGCAAAGATTTGATGCCGAACGAGCCGTTTGATAGTCCCCAACAACCTATGGGCGATGAAAGCGATTTTACCTTCAGCAACGATGGTATGCAAGTGGTTTACGTGTGCAAGAAAAAAGCAGGGACGGCATATGCGATTAGTACAAACACTGATTTATTCAGTTACGATATTGCTTCAGGTTTAACTACCAATTTGACGGAAGGTCGAATGGGTTACGATACCGATCCATTATTTTCTTCTCAAAACATATTGGCTTGGTTAAGTATGAAGCGAGATGGGTATGAGGCAGATAAAAATGACATTATTGTACGTGGAAAAGCGGGTGATATGAACCTAACTGCTCGATGGGATGGTACTGTGAAATCGTATCGTTGGTCGGATGATGGGAAGAGAATTTATTTCACTGCAGCGGTGGATGGTACAATGCAATTGTTTGAAGTGGACTATCCCGGAATGACCAAGAAACTACCTGTTGTTCAGCAGTTAACCAATGGTGATTTTGATATCTCAGGCATTGTCTCTCAAGTTGAAAATACACTGCTTTTGAGCCGCACGGATATGAATCATGCTGCTGAAATTTATACATATGACTTGAAGAGCAAAGGAATAAAGCAGCTCACGCATGTGAATGATGAATTGTATGCTGGTGTTAAAATGAGCAAAGTGGAACGTCGTTATGTAAACACAACAGATGGCAAAAAGATGTTGGTTTGGATGGTTTATCCTCCCGATTTCGATCCAGCTAAGAAATACCCAACCTTGTTGTATTGTCAAGGAGGTCCGCAATCGCCCGTTACTCAGTTTTACTCTTTCAGATGGAATTTTCAATTGATGGCAGCGCAAGGTTACATTGTAGTAGCGCCAAATCGCCGTGGATTACCTGGCTTTGGAGTTGAGTGGAATGAAGCAATTAGTAAAGACTGGGGCGGCCAATCGATGCGCGATTACTTAAGTGCAATTGATGATGCATCTAAAGAAAGCTATGTTGATAAAGCACGACTTGGTTGTATTGGCGCAAGTTATGGTGGATATTCTGTTTTCAACTTAGCCGGAATGCACAACAAACGTTTCAAAACCTTTATTGCCCATGCGGGTGTTTTCAATTTGAAAAGTATGTATGGCACAACCGAAGAAGTGTTCTTCACAAACTTCGATATGGGCGGTGCATATTGGGAAAAGAACAATGCTGTGGCTCAAAAAACGTATGCCGAGTTTGATCCAAGTTCGAAAGTTGGAAATTGGGATTCCCCAATGTTGATTCTGCATGGAGGAAAAGACTTTCGAGTACCAGAAGGACAAGGATTTGAAGCATTTCAGGCGCTTCAATTAAGAGGAATCAAAAGTAGATTGGTCTATTTCCCAGAAGAAAACCATTGGATACTTCAACCTCAAAACGGAGTGGTTTGGCAGCGCGAATTCTTCAAATGGTTGAAAGAAACATTGTAGGCAATTTCATTTCTAGCAGATAATATTATTAGCAGAATCTATTTTAGTACTTTTGATCGCGATGATAAAATCCATGACTGGTTTCGGTAAAAGTCAAGCTGTTTTTGGTTTAAAGACTTTAACTATCGATGTCCGCGCGCTCAATAGTAAGCAACTCGACTTGAACATTCGTATTCCAAATGCTTTTCGTGAGAAAGAAGCCGAAATCCGATCTCGAGTTTCAACAATTCTTGAAAGAGGGAAAGTGGATGTTTTCGTCTCTTTAAAAAGTCAATCAGGAAGTTCGGGAGTTTCTATAAACTCAAGTCTTCTTAAAGCACGTTATGCCGAATTATTGCTTGTTGCCAAGGAATTGAATGTTGATACAAGTGGATTATTTTCGGATGTTTTACGTTTTCCAGATCTTATTCAAGAAGAGGAAATGGAAGCGGGAGAAATGGAATGGGAAATCATTCGAAATTCTCTAATAGAAGCCATCAATCAGGTTGATCAATTTCGTTTTGATGAAGGCAAAGGTTTAACTTCGGAATTACTTGATCGCGTTTACAATATCGAACAACTTTTAATCGCCATCACGCCCCATGAAGAAAGCCGTATGGTCCAGGTGCGAGCACGATTGAAGCAAAAGATAGACGAACTTTTATCACAGGTTGATGCCAATGCAAATCGTTTCGAAGAGGAAATGATTTATTTTATGGAGAAGCTCGATATAACGGAAGAGAAACAGCGCTTGTTAACCCATTGCACGTATTTTAGAGAAACGGCTTCAGAAAAAACGGCTTCGGGCAGAAAATTGGCTTTTATCAGCCAAGAAATGGGAAGGGAGATAAATACCATTGGTTCAAAAGCGAATCATGCAGAAATGCAAAAGATTGTCGTTTTGATGAAAGACGAATTGGAAAAGATTAAAGAACAATTGAATAACGTATTGTGAGCGGTAAATTAATCATCATATGTGCACCAAGTGGGGCTGGAAAGACAACCATCGTGCGCCATATTTTGGAAAATATTCCAGGAATTGAATTTTCAGTTTCTGCAACAAATCGCAAGCAGCGCCCCAACGAAATTCATGGAGTTGATTATTACTTTATGGAAACGGAAGATTTCACGAGTAAAATTGCGCACGATGAATTTCTCGAATGGGAAGAGGTTTATCCAGGAACATTTTACGGAACGCTCAAAAACGAAATAGATCGAA
>CAXNNF010000100.1:0-5223 GCA_964203455.1 Bacteroidia bacterium | reverse complement strand
TTACTTAGCAGGAATAGGGAAATTATAAAGCGTATCATCTTTCAGTTCATTGATGCGCAGGTTTTTGAAGGTAGAGATTTTCGTCTCTTTGCCACCTAGTTTATAAAGTGTTTCTATGATTTCGGAAGGGAATTCAATACCAGAAACTTTCAGATATCCCTTGAAGATTTGTTTTTTTACTAACTCGTTTTTGGGTGTGTAAAATGCAACTCCTACAAGTCGACCATCTTTTTTTGAAACGATAATTTTACCTGTCACTTTCGCCATCCGTTTGTCTGGAAGCCAAGTGGTTAAAACCATATCACCCGATTTTTCTACTTTGTTGAGTGTGTAATATGATTTCTCTAAGCCGAAATTATTCAGGTTGTTTTGAAGTGCAAATTCAAAAATTGTGGAGGATGGCAGCATAGGAACGAACTGCCTAGAAACTAATTTGCCTTTTGCAATGCGGTTAAAAACGGTGTCAACAATTACCCAATCTTCTTTTTCGGGGAAGGTAACGTGGTAAACCAATTTCTTAAAGGTGCGGTCGTATAGAACCGAACCCATCGTTAGGCTCATTTTCCCATCATTGAATTTCTCTTTGATTGAGAAATCTGCTCGCATCCTAAAATAGTGTTGCCCAACTGAAAAATTGGGCAACACTAAATAAAATACTAGTAAAAGGAAGAAACCATTAAGTTTCTGTTTGTTCATTAAATTTAGAATGCAAATAATGATGCACCTACTATAACAACATAAACAACATAAATTAAAATCACAACACCTTCAACAACAACACATCCAGTGAATGCTTTTTTAGTTTCCTCGCGATCATCTGATACAAAATAAACAATAGCAATACCAGCTACTCCAAAGCATGCACCCCATGCAAATGAAGGGATTCCCAAAGGTGGTTCGCCACGAAGCGTTGATAAAACACCCAAAATGTCGCTCGAATTATTTAAATTCTGAACCAATGGGTTGTTGGTGTTGATTTCAGAAAGAGTCAAGCCTTCGTTCGCTTCAACAAACTGCTCAAGTTCGTTCAATTGTGCAAATTCAGCATTGATTTCTTGATCATCAACTTTGAAAAGATCTGCATTTTCAGTGGCATTACCAATGTTAAATGCTAACGCAAGAAGCGCAGTAAATAATACTTTTTTCATAAGTGTAGTTTTTTCTTCGGGAACAAATATAGAATGTTTGTTATAAAAACTATATCATTCAATAAAAATCGAATGATTTTTTTTCAACAAGCTAAAAATTGCTTTGCGAAAAAATAAATCAAGCTTTATTGGATTCATTCAATTTTTTAGACGCATTGTTCCCATAAAACACCAGCAATAATATCGGCATCAATACCAACTCGGAAATCAACGCAAAAATTAAAGTGAGCGAAATCATCATTCCCACATAAAAAGTACTTTTGAAATCACTCAACATTAATGTCGCAAAACCTGCAGCAATAACCATTGCGGTTAAGATCATGGCTTTGCCAGTAGAAAAATAAGTTACACGAATTGCCATGGGTAAATTACTGCCTTTGGATAGTTCCACTTTTAAGCGACTCAATAAATGCAAAGTATCATCGACTGCAATTCCAAAAGCGATGGAGAAGATGATCGATATCGTTACTTTCATTTCTACGCCAGCCCAACCCATCAATCCGCCAATCATACAAAGCGGTAAAATGTTTGGCAAAACCGAAAGCAACATCATTCGCCATGATCGGAAAATGAGTCCTATAATCAGCATCAATACAGCGATGTCTAAACTCAAGCCCATCAACATGTTTTCGGTTAAATAGGTATTGCTTTTATCAATTAAATCAGATGATCCCGTAACGCGTGTTCGAATGTGTTTAAAGTTGGATTGCTGAATATAATCGTTTAAAAGTTTATTTTTAACTCCAACAGCTTTGCTTCCATTATCTTTGATTCGGCCAGTAATTCTCCCGGAATTACCATTACGTGCCAAAATTAATCGCACTTCTTTTTTACCAAGAAAAGGCTTCAGTTTCCAAACAAGCAATTCATAATCTTGCTCATTATCAGGAATTCTGTAAAAAGTTGGATCGCCTTCATGTATTGCCTGATTGAACCCTTTTATAATTCCTGTAGGAGAAAGGATAGCTCCAACTTCGTATTTATTTGCTAAGAAAATCTCCAGTTTATTAATTTCCTTTATCGATTCCCAATGAAGGATTGTACCGTTTTTGTCTGCAGTTTTTATCGACAATTCAAATCCACGAACTCCAGCAAAATGTTTGTCGAAAAAGGCAAAATCTTTCTTTATCGGATCTTGCTCATCCAAATCATCTAAAACGGAATTGTTGACTTCGATAAATGAAATGCCAATTACAGAAATAGCCAATATACAGGTTGCCCCTATCAAAATTACTCGTGGATTTTTAAAAACGACACGAAGCAATTTCCGTAATCCTTGATCCCATTTTACTTGGGACGCATGCACTCGAAAACGATCCGGATTTTTTACGCGCAACAGAATAAATGGAAGTAATGTCATGGAGAATACATAGGCAATCACAACCCCAACAGCCGTATAAGTTCCGAAATCTCGAATGGGTTGAATTGAAGTTGTATTCAATGTCAAAAATGCTACAGCGGTACTTATGCAGGTTAGAAATGTGGCAAATCCAACTTCCTTTAGTGCAATTTTAATCGCATCCAATTTGTTAAATCCAGCTTCAATTTTCTCGTAAAACTGACTTGAAATATGAATGACATCCGACATGCCCACCACAAACAAAATGCAAGGCATCAGAATAATCATTATATCGATCGATTTTCCGGTAGCTGCCATAATACCGATAGTCCAGATGATGGAAAGAACAACCACGGAAAGGGGAACAATTACGCCCCAGAAATTTCGGAATGTAAGCCATAAAAAAAATGTCACCAATACAAACGAAACTGACATAAAAAGCAGTAATTCCATTTGTGTTTTATGGAGATAGGTGCTTTCGGAAAGCAATTTCCCTGTGATATGTGTTTTATATGGGAAGTTTTTTAATCGTAGTTGTACAGATTTTAATAAGCTATCGGCAGATGGTTTAGGCAATAAATCTTGGTGTCGAATGAAAATAGTAAGGTTCTTGCCGTTAGCTGAGATAAGATTTCCTTGATAAGTTGGTGTGCTGAAAATTCTGCTTGAATCGGCTTGTAAATTTTCAGGATGCTTTAAATCAACCAAAGGGATTTCAACAATGCCAAATGAATTTATTATTGGTGTCTTGATATTCGTGATAGCGCTTGCTGAAATTACATAATTGAGCGATTTTAAATCTGATCTTAAATGCTCAATTTCATTAAGAAACGTGCTGTCGAAAACACTCGTTGAATGTTCAACTCCAATCAGGAAAAAGGCATTGTCCGACTCAAACTGATCTCTGTATTGATAGTAGTATGCTGCATCATCACTTTCTACTGGGAAAAAGTGCTCGAAGTTGTAATCGAATTCGATGTTTCTACAGGCATAAATTAGAAGTCCCGTAAGAATCAGCAAAATAATCATACTCAGATTGAGAAAACGCTGCAGCATGTTTAGATTATTTGCGAAGTGCGAAAAATAAAATACCTAAACATAAAATCACATTCAGCAAAATATTGCCCATTGCCCCGGACAATTGCCCGCATTTTATCATGGAAATGGTTTCCAAACTGAAGGTTGAGAATGTGCTTAATCCACCGCAGAATCCAACAAATAAAAACAAACGCACGGTTTCAGAAAGGGGAGAGAGGAAGCGAAATGTCAGTGCCATAATCATACATGCCAGCACATTTGCTAATAAAGTTGCCAATGGAATTACATTCTGTTCCGATTTTATTATCCATTGTGAAAACAGAAACCGAATTGAAGAACCCAAGCCGCCTCCTAAAAATACCCAAAGAAAATTATTGAGATTCATTTTTATTTGGAGTTCAGAATTGGTAAATATCTTAACGATAAAACGGCAATAATCCAACCGAATAATCCTCCAGCAATCCAACCCATTAATACATCACTTGGAAAGTGAGCGCCCAAATAAATACGACTGTATCCAACTAAAAATACCCAAGCGAAAAGTGTAACATGCACAATTTTACTTCTAGTGAATTGCATCAAAAAAATGCTCAGCGCAGCGGTGTTACTGGCATGGGAAGAATAAAATCCATATTGCCCTCCACATTTATTGTTGACTAAATGAATGGTGTTGCTTAATAAATGATCGTGGCAAGGGCGTAATCGCTCCACAATAAATTTAACGGCTACTGAAACTTGATCACTTATAAAGATGAGCAGAATAATGGAACCTAATATCCACCAAAATTGATTTCTGTATTTTTTAAAAAGAAACAGGGCCATCAACACATACATAGGAATGGCTGTTACTCGCGAAGTTATTGTTTCCATAAAACTGTCAAGCGGAACTGAATGAAATCCGTTGATAGCTGAAAATAATTCATAGTCCGCTCCAATCACTTGCATGCCTATTTATTGAGCGATTTCCAAATCAAGTCTTTCAATTCAACCAAACCGATACCTGTATGAGATGACATAAATACGTAAGGAACATTCTCTGGTAGTTCGGCTTTTAAAGCTTCTTTCAATTCATCATCCAATAAATCGCTTTTGCTAATGGCTAAAAGGCGCTCTTTATCAAGTAGTTCAGGGTTGAATTCTTGTAATTCGTTAAGCAAGACTTCAAACTCATGTTTAATATCATCAGCATCGGCGGGAACTAGAAATAGTAAAACCGAATTTCGTTCGATATGTCGCAGAAACCGAAGTCCCAATCCTTTTCCTTCGCTGGCTCCTTCTATAATTCCAGGGATATCGGCCATCACAAACGATTTATAATCGCGGTAAGCCACAATTCCTAAATTGGGAACAAGTGTGGTGAAAGGATAATTGGCAATTTCAGGTTTGGCAGCTGAAACTTTCGAAAGCAATGTCGATTTCCCTGCATTGGGGAATCCAACCAAGCCAACATCGGCAAGCACTTTCAATTCCAAAACCTTCCATAATTCTTCACCGTCTTCGCCAGGTTGAGCAAAGCGAGGAGTTTGCAAAGTGGGTGATTTGAAATGGAAGTTCCCCAATCCGCCTCTTCCGCCTTTAACCAAAATGCGTTCTTCGCCTTCTTCCGTAATTTCGAAATGCACTTCTCCGGTCTCTGCATCACGAGCAACGGTTCCTAAAGGCACTTCCAAAATAATGTCGTCTCCATCTTTTCCATGT
>CAXNNF010000099.1:0-5223 GCA_964203455.1 Bacteroidia bacterium | reverse complement strand
AAAACGTCTAGCACTTTTTTCGTTTTCGGTGAAGTACATTTTCAAGTCTTGCACCAAACTTAACTCCCACATACTTAGGGAGTCTTCGCGTGCTTCATCGCCGAGATATGTTGATAATAAGAATATTGATCCCGCCTGCATGCTCAAATCGAGCTGATTATTTTCGAAGAAACCTCATTCAGAAGTGTGTACACTTCTTCAAAACCTTCCATTCCTCCATAATATGGATCAGGAACAGAGCGGTTACTTTGCGGATGACTCACATTTAGGAGAAGTTCTACTTTTTTACGGTCTTCGTCGTTTCTAGCTAATGCTAAAATATTCATCATATTGGACGCATCCATGGCGAAGATGAGGTCGAAATCATCAAAATCCTTCACTGTAAATTTCCGAGCAGAGAGACCTGAAATATCAATTCCACGTTTCTCAAGTATTCGAATTGCTCTAAAATCGGGGCTTTCACCTGCGTGATAATCCGAAGTTCCTGCCGAATCTACAACAATCTTTTTGCCAGCTTCCTCTATACGAGCTCTAAGTATACCCTCTGCCATAGGTGAGCGACAAATATTGCCTAGGCAGACCATCAGTACTTTGTTTATGGTCAAAATGTTCTTTTTTTATTGATTACCGATCTTCTTTTCAATCTCATCGATATAGACACGGAATTTCTTGTCGGTTTCGAGGAGGTTGTTTACTGTACGGCAAGCATGAAGAACAGTTGCATGATCTTTACCTCCACATTGCAAACCGATGCTTGCCAAAGAAGATTTAGTCATGCTTTTAGCAAAGAACATAGCAATTTGTCGCGCCTGAACTACCTCACGCTTACGGGTTTTGGATTTTAAAAGATCCAGCGGAAGGTTGAAATAATCGGACACAACTTTTTGAATAAAATCGATAGAAATTTCGCGTGTAGTGTTTTTTACGAACTTATCGATCATTTGACGCGCCAATTCCATTGTGATGGATTTGCGATTCAAGGTTGATTGAGCAACCAATGAAATCAATGCCCCCTCAAGTTCACGCACATTGGTTGTGATGTTGTATGCCAAATACTCGATTACATCTTTTGGCATTTCGATGCCATCGGCATAAATTTTCTTTTCCAAAATGGCGATACGTGTTTCAAGATTTGCCACTTGCAAATCGGCACTTAAACCCCATTTGAAACGAGAAAGAAGACGCTGCTCTAATCCAATTAATTCGATTGGGGATTTATCGGATGTTAGCACCAATTGTTTTCCTGTTTGGTGTAAGTGGTTGAAGATTTGAAAGAAAACGTCTTGTGTTCTCTCTTTTCCTGCAAAAAACTGAACGTCATCAATAATCAACACGTCAATCATCTGATAAAAATGGATGAAGTCGTTATGAGAATTATTTTTTACTGCATCAACAAACTGGGTAATGAATTTCTCAGCTTGAACATAAAGTACAGTTTTGTTTGGGAAATTCTTTTTAATCTCGATTCCAATGGCGTTTGCCAAATGGGTTTTTC
Source organism: Bacteroidia bacterium (assembly GCA_964203455.1). GTDB lineage: Bacteria > Bacteroidota > Bacteroidia > M30B66 > M30B66 > CALQRR01. The sequence continues at coordinate 3,728 of CAXNNF010000099.1, read as the reverse complement.
CTAATCCAACATTTCCATAAATAAGCAATGGATTGAAAGCAGTTCCTCCAGGTTTGTTTGCAACGGCAAATCCAGCAGAGCGAGCTAGACGATTACAATCGCCTTCTACCAAATTGTCGAAAGAGTAATTCGGATTAAGTTGAGATTCAACATTCATCTTCTTTAATCCAGGAAGGATGAATGGGTTTTTGATAGAGTTGCTGTTTAGATCGATAGGCATCGAAACAGCAGGGTTTTTCAATGACTTATGACTCACTGCAGGAATATTAACCGTGTATGGGTTAGCATTGCGGTAGTTGTTTTCCATTATGATGGAATATTCAAGACGCCCCTCGGGTCCTAATTCCTTATTGATGGTTTTTTTAAGCAGATCAATATAATGCTCCTCTAACCATTCGTAAAAAAATTGACTAGGTACCTGTATAGTCAAAACGCTTCCGTTTAACTTCACTGGTCGAATTGGATCAAACCAAGTTTTAAAACTCTGTTGATTGACATTATCCTTTATAATGTCGAGGCAATTCTGCCAAATTTTTTCAAATGATTGCTCTAGTGTCTGCATATTCTTTGGTTATTAATGTGATTAAAGGATAATTCCTTGAATCGGTTTTCAGCTTTAGGGGGGAGCCGATGTATTGGACGGCAAATATTTACTAAAAATACTTTAAAAAAAAATTAAATTGCTATTGACTTTCTAAAATATTTTATTTGGGAAAACGCTTGGTTTTTCTTGTTGTATATACTACTAAAGTGGTAATCGAGCCTACCTAATCTTAGCCCTGCCCAACCTACTTGATTAATAGTCACAAAATTACCAATCGCGTTCATTATGGTCACTGGCTTTTCTAAAAATGTATGTGTATGCCCACCTAAAATTATGTCAATGTGCTTAGTGTTTGATGCTAACATAAGGTCGGAAGGTTTAAATGTATCGTATTGATAGCCCAAGTGCGATAAACAAATAACCATGTCGCAATGCTGGTCTAACTTGAGATAACGTGCCTCATTATCAGCAGCTATGATGGGGTTGTGGTATTGAATACCTTTCCAATTTGTATCGGGAACGAGTCCTGTTAAATCGATGCCAACTCCCAGTATTCCAATCTTTAACCTGTTTTTATGGAGGATAATTGATTTCTTTAATTTTCCTTCGAGTGCAGTGTCTTTTACGTCGTAGTTGCAGTTCACAAAAGGGAAATTCGCAAAAGGCATTTTGTTTACAAGTCCATCAATTCCATTATCGAAATCGTGATTTCCTAAAGTTGCGGCATCGTAACCCATGGCCGACATCAATTTAAATTCGGGTTCTCCACCATAAAAATTAAAGTACGGTGTGCCCTGAAAAATATCGCCAGCATCGAGAAGCAAAACATTGCTCTGTTCCTCCCGAATCTTTGAAATAAGCGCAGCTCTGCGCGCAGCTCCTCCTTGGCCCGGATATTTGGGATCGTTGTCGGGAAAAGGATCTATTCGACTATGCCAATCGTTGGTGTGAAGAATGGTCAATGTTTTATGCCCCGTTTCGTTTTCAAATGCTTTGAGCCATCCCGGCATGGATGTAAATGCCGCAAGACTTAAACTGCCTCGAATAAACTTACGGCGTGTCCAGGAGGTAAATTCGTCCATCGGTTTTAGGATGTAATTGGGTGTTTTTCGATTTATAGTGTTTCAGTTCTTCGAGCACGGCATCGCGAAACTTCACTTTGAGATTTTGTCGGTTTGTATAAGGTGGCATTTTGTAATTATCGCCGCCGTTGATTAAATAATCGTTCGATATAATCAAATAGGTTCGTTCGGGTTCAATTTCTTTTCCTCTCACTTTGATATTGGTAGCACCTTTCGAGGAGATTCCCATAGTGCAACCTGCAATAGGACCTCCTTTTTTTAATGCAACTTGTTGAAATAAACCATCAAGATCTTTCCCAAGTATATCAATAGTAACCAACTCGTTTTCGAAAGGAACTAGCTCAAATATCATTGATAGCGTAATATCGCCTTTGGGGAGTTCTATGCGTAAACCTCCCATATTGTAAAAGGCGATATCGGCCTGTTTATTAAGTGCTCTTTCGGAATAACTTAACATGATATCGCAAATTAAATTGCCCAATCCGCATTCTGGAAGTGCTTTTGTAGCTGGAGCATCCGTAACAGCAACCACTTCGAGCATTATTTTTTGGAGTGGAATGCGGTATGGTTGAATTAAAGAATCGATTTCGGGTAAACTTTTTGAGAATCCACTTGGACCGATAACAATGTTTTCTTTGTTGGTTGAAACCGATTGTAAAGGCTTTGAGCAGCTAATTATCAATGATATAACTGCAAGGTGGATAAGTGTATGGATAACTTTAATGGGATTCAAAATTCGAAGTCAATAGAATTTCAAAATTTACACATTTTAGTTTAATCAACACACGTTAAAATATTTTTTTGTGTTTACACATCAAACCACAATTCGCGTGCGTTATGCAGAAACCGATCAAATGGGATTTGTGTATTACGGACAATATGCAAGCTATTTGGAAGTAGGACGAGTGGAAGCACTTAGAACGCTTGGAATTCGTTATAGTTCATTAGAAGAATCCGGAATATTGATGCCTGTTACAGATTTACATATTCGGTATAAAAAACCAGCACGTTACGATGAATTGTTACTCATTGAAACGCGAATCGAAACCCTGCCTCAATCGAGAATAGTCTTTCGTTATTCAATGTATAACGAAGCGATGGAACTTTTAAATACAGCTGAAACAGAATTGGTTTTTATTCGTTCTTCCGACAATAAACCCATGCGTGTTCCGTCAATAATAATTGAGGCGTTGAGTAAATTTTTCAACCAGTCCGATTTGCACCAATCTAACTAAGATTTTGTTTATGAAATTGATTCAGATTTTTATCACACTGTTTTTTTGTTTGCAGGTGTGTGAAGCACAAATAGCAGTGAAAGAACCTGAGAAATTGTCGGAGTTGCCCAAGCCAACGGGGTTTAAATTGTACTTTATCATTACCGAGAATGGCGATACTTTGCCAATCGTAACGCTTCATCCTGTGAGTATTTCTGAAAATAGAACGTTCGCTAATAAACGGGAAGAGCGAAAATGGAGTCGTTTAAAACGTGATGTTGCCAAGGTGTATCCGTACTCTAAAATTGCGGGTAAAAAATTGAGAACGTATAATGAAATGATGGTTGGAAAGCCAGAATCGGAGCAGAAGAAATTGCTTAAACGCGCAGAGTCTGAGTTAAAGAAAGAGTTTGAAGGTGATATTCGCAATATGACTTTAAATCAAGGCCGTATATTGATTAAACTGATTGATCGCGAAACGGGTAACTCTTCCTATGGTTTAGTGAAAGAATTGCGTGGTTCGTTTCAGGCCTTTTTCTGGCAATCTTTGGCGCGTGTTTTCAGCAACAATTTAAAGGAGAAGTTTAATCCGTATACAAACCCGGAGGATAAAATGATTGAGGATATTATTGGATCGATAGAGGATGGTTCGTTTGTGAACTAATCCGTATGACTCATTCGAACGCGATTTCGTTTTAATTCAAAAGCGGCAGGGATTGAATGGAAATCCGGCATAGTCGCATTGGAATGAAAGCCCGGATGCCGCCATCAAAAAATCAATTCAAAAAAATAAGTTTGTTGATTAGCTGAACTGCGCTGCCACTTTTGCTTCTTTGATACCAGCGCTGTAATCGTAAAATCCAATGCCCGATTTAACGCCCAATTGCC
>CAXNNF010000098.1:0-5250 GCA_964203455.1 Bacteroidia bacterium | reverse complement strand
AAAAAGTGCTAAAAATTTCACGACGTAAATGTAAAGAATGATTTTACATCTTCTTCTTTAAAAAATGACACTCGAAATCAATCCTAAATATGTTATTTTTCGGAATTGAAATTAAAAATACAAAAATGATTTACCGAATTATAGCAATTGTTTGCCTTTTCCTTTTTTCAGATGTAAACGCCGCTCCCGGAGATACGTCTTCCGTTAAAACACATGTTAATCAATTAATCAGAACAGATCCTGGTGTTGGATATACGGCATACAAAAGCTGGGGTGTTTTTCCTGCATTAGGAAGCAATGTTCATAAGGTAATGATGAAGTTGTCTTTCAAATGTCCATCGGGCGAAAACTGCGGCGAGTGGGATTACCTCAACTATGTTTATTTGAGAAGAAAAGGTGGGGTAGATAGTACCGCTCTAAATTTAGAGTTGGCGCGCTTCATCACTCCCTATGGAAATTCCTTTTCGGCTGCATGGAAATCGGATTGGATGATTGATGTTACCGATTTCGAAGGTTTGTTGCGCGATTCCATTGAGATAGAATACCAACATACAGGCTATGAAACCAATGTCGGACGAGGATGGATAATAAATTTGGAATTTGTAATTACCGAAGGAACACCGATCCGTCCTTTTAAAAATCTTCAAAACTTATGGCAAGGAAGCTATTCCTATGGCGATGTAAATAATCCAATTAACACTCTTTTGGGCACACAAGAAATTACACTTGGTTCCGAAACAGAATCGCTACGCATGCGCATCATGCAAACTGGTCATGGAGGAGAATCGAACGAAGGATGCGCAGAGTTTTGCCCAAAAACTCGAACGCTTTCTCGAAACGGGGAAGTTTTTTCTCAGAAATTGGTTTGGAGAGATGACTGCGGATTGAATGCCGTTTATCCTCAAGGCGGAACCTGGGTGTACGATCGTGGAAATTGGTGTCCTGGCGATATGGTTTATCCCGATGCGTATGATTTTACCGTGAGTCCGGCTTCTGTTCAATCGTTCGGAATGACCATGCCCGATTTTGTTGCAGCATCCTACGCCAATTATGTAGTTCGCGCCTATGCATTGGAATACGGAGCCCCATCTTTTCAAACCGATGCATCCATAGAAGACATTCTTGCACCAAGTGATCGTTATTCGTACCGACGGTTTAATCCAATTTGTGGTAATCCTCAGGTTATTCTGAGAAACAATGGACGCAATGCCCTTACCTCGGCGGTGATTGAATACGGTCCGGCTGGAGGAATAAAAAACAGTTTCACTTGGAACGGAAATTTGGGCTTCATGGCTTCGGAAGAATTGTTGCTTCCTGCAAATGTTGTTTGGGGTGTGTCTTCGGGAGTTTTTGAAGTAGACGTGATTTCAGCCAATGGACAAGCAGATGATTACTCATTCAATAATATGATGCGCTCTAATTTTACAACTCCTTATGTTGCTCCAGAAAGATTGGTTGTAGAGTTTTATGCAAATAATTCACCGCAAGAAAATTATTGGACCATTCAAGATATTTCAGGGAACATTTTATACCAACGTTCGGGTGCTTAAGCTCTTACAAACTATAAAGATACCGTTGACTTGCCTGTTGGTTGTTATAAATTTATCATGGAAGATTTAGGGAAAGATGGCTTGAGTTGGTGGGCAAATCCCGATGCGGGTAATGGATTTGTTCGTTTGCGTAAAGCTGACACAGGGGGAATATTAAAGATTTTCAATGATGATTTCGGAACGCGTGTTGAATTTCCTTTTACAACCGGAAGTGCATTAGGAACTGAAAATCAGATGGAGTTTAATTCCGATGTTCGAATTTATCCAAATCCATCCCAAGGAAAAAGTCAGTTAAGCATCACACTTGAAAAGCCGATGGATGTTCACATTGAGATATTCAATTCATTGGGGCAAATTGTTTCTACTTTAAATCCTAGCAAAGGGGAAATATTTGAGCTCGAATTACCAACTGTTTCTGTTGGAATTTATTTTGTAAAGGTGCAAACTGGTTCTTCGTTCAAAACGATTCGCTGGGTGGTTACTCAATAAATATCAGAACTTTAACTTCATCAGCAAGAGGATGTTTCGCCCTGCTTGTGTGAAATAATAATTGAAATCATAACGCTGTCCACCATAAATTGCTGGATAGGTTGCTCCATTAGGACTGTATTTTACATCTAACAAATTATTCACAGAAAGAGCGAATTCGATTCCTGGGATCTTGCTAAATTCTGGATTCCAATTTACGCGAATTGCCTGTGTTGTAAATGCATCCAACTTTCGAAGATCCGATTGCGTGTTATCTAAGTATTGCTTTCCAACATATTTACTAATCAAAGAGAAGCGAAGATTTTTAATGGGTTTATAAGCGAAGGTTGAAGAACCAACGGCATTGGGTGAAAAAGAAATGTCTGTGTTTGAATAGTTGTTGATTTGCTGCTCAAACGTATCGTCAATGCTGATGTATTCTGAAAAATTCTTGATTTTATTTTGACTCAATGCAAAGTTTCCTTGCCAAGATATCTTTTTTGTTAAGGTCCACGAGGCTTCCAATTCAATTCCTGCTCGATAACTTTCAGGAGTATTAATTCGGGTTGCAGCTCCTACATCATTTAATGCTCCGGTTAATACCAATTGATTTTTGTAATTCATATAGTATCCGGTTAATCCAAGCAAAATGGATTTTCCTTTAAATCGATAACCCAATTCAAGATCTTGCAAATTTTCGGGCAATGGTCTACTCAATGCGGATGAATTGGTGTAATCGTCGCGAACGGGCTCTCTGTTTCCAATTGAATAGGAGCTAAACAATCTGTTTTTACTATTCAAATCCCAAGTTAAACCCAATTTAGGATTGATGAAATTCAACACCACCTCCTGTTGAGCAATTTTATAAATCTCATTGTATCCTAAAAACGAATAAGAAATGGTTCGGTATTGAAAATCAGCAAATAAATCAAGTCCTGAAATAATTTCGACGTTTGCTTTTGTGTAAATATTGAAATCTGTTTTTGAGGCGGTATCTTGATAATATCGATAATTGATTGGAAATGCAGCAGCATATTCGGCCCAATTAATTTCACCAAAATGTTGTCCTTTATATTGATTCCATCCTCCACCAAATACAAGATTTACGCGACTGCTTGGTGAAAATGTTGCCGAAAAAACGGTTCCATAAAACCGATTGTCGAGCCAACGTCTACGAACCAAGGATGTATTAGAAATCGTATCGGTTGGAACAAGAACCGTATCTGAATCAATTACCAAGGGCTTTTCTCCAAAATACAAATCGCCCATGCCGTAAAGACCGATGGATTGATCTTGCATGTATTCTTCGTAATAACCAGAACCTTTTGTATAATGAAGTGCCGCATTCAAAAGCAAATTCTTTCCTGCTTGATGATTGAAGAAAAACTGATAATGGTCTTGTTGGTAGTTGTCGGTTTGGTTGTCATAGAAAACTTCTTTACCCTCATTGTTGTAATAAACACCAGCAGGATTGTAGGTTGGGTTTGTTTCCAATGAGTCCTGAGGAACCCCATACCAGGCTTGTCCAGTTCTCTCTTTACCCGAAAAAACATTTGCCCGAAATGTCGATTTCCCTTTATACCAAGCGGCAGTTAAGAAAAAAGATTTCAGATCGGAAGTAGATCGATCGATGAACCCATCGCTATTGAGTTTAGAAAGTCGAAGGTCGAATGTGAATCCGTTTACTAAACCAGTACCAACTTCCAAGGTATTTCTATATGTGTTAAACGAACCTCCTCCCGAAGTAATTGATGCATAGGGAGTTCCTTTAAACTCGTTAGTTTGTAAATTTAGCGTTGCCCCAAAAGCTCCAGCTCCGTTGGTAGATGTTCCAACGCCTCGCTGAAGCTGAATGCTGCTAACGGAAGATGCAAAATCGGGCATGTTTACCCAGAACAGCCCATGCGATTCGGCATCATTCATCGGAATACCGTTTACCGTTACATTGGTTCGCGTTGGATCGCTACCTCGAACCCGAATTCCAGTGTATCCGATTCCAGTTCCCGCATCCGAATTTACCACAACAGAAGGCTGATTGTTGAGCAACATGGGCATGTCTTGTCCGAAATTCTGGTCGGCAATTTCTTTTTTCGATAAGGTGCTGAATGCCATGGCAGACTTATCTCCGGCACGCGTTGCACTTATCACAACTTCGTCGGCAATAAATACTTTGGGTAGTAGAATAAAATCGAGTTTCGTTTCTTTCGAAGGAGTAATTCTCTTGCTTGAAGAAATAAAACCAAGCATACTAGACACAACCGCGATTTCTGCTTGTGAGGAAATTTTGAGTTTGTAATTTCCTTTAGCATCGGTTGATGTGGCGATGAACGTTCCACTTACAGAAACAATTGCTCCTGAAACGGGACTTCCATTGGAGTCGGTAATTTGACCTTGAATAAGGGATTGAGATTTAACTTGGAAAAGGCATCCAAGCATTAAGGCAAATGAAAAAAACGCTATACGCATCGTTGTTATTTATTAAACAACGGATAAGCAGGGGCCGGCACATCCGACAAATCGTAAAACAATACCTATGTCCCTACGCTGGCATTACCCAGATCAGGTTCTTTCAGTTAAAAGGCAACTGAAAAGGGTATAATCTCAGCCACACGTTAATGTAGCACCCCTTGATAAATTATTCAGCAAAGCAATGAAAGTAATTTGAAATAAGCAAATAAATTATTCGCTTTCTGGTTCTTGGCTTCTAGATTCAAGCGAATTCTTTAAGGCCTTGCGGTTTATTTTGATGATTTTCTTGAATTTTTTATCCATCGATTTTTGTTTCGACTTCATGCTTTTAAAAAAATCCTCTTCTGCTTTGATAAAAACCGGAGTTGCCTTTTCGATGAGCTCCATTCCTTTGGTAGTTAGCAATAGGGAACGAGAACGCGTGTCGAGATGATGTGCTTTTCGAATGATGTATTTTCGTTCCTCTAATAAACGAAGGACTTTGGAAACCATCATTTTATCGCAGTTTGTATTATTGGCAAGCATCATTTGTGTGATGGGTTTGTCGATGGTTTTATTCATCGTTGCCAATGCGTTAAGCAATAGAAACTGAACATGTGTGAGACCAATAGGATCAAGCACGATTTTCATGCGCCTCTGCCATAAATTAGTGATCTGCCAAACTAAGAAACCAGAACATTCGGATGGATCTTCGAAAGCAAGTTCGAACGTTGGGACAAGGCGTTTTTTCATTTTATAGAGAATATTCTTGCGTTTAAGATAG
>CAXNNF010000097.1:0-5260 GCA_964203455.1 Bacteroidia bacterium | reverse complement strand
TACTGCAAAACTGAACTGGTTTCTATTATCTATTCTAACATGATCGGCAATAGATAATGCAACATTGTTTGAAACCATGCCCATATCTCCAATACGATCGTTGAAAAAAGTTAGTCCCATGGCAAGAAAATTACTCTTACTTGAATTATCCTCAGTAATACGAGCATCGAAAGAAGCGTAAGCTGTTCTGAATGAACTTCCTAATTGCCCCCATTGTGTTCTGTATGCCATATTTGCCTGTAAACTTGAGTTGGCTCCAGCCAAAGCAGGATTTAAAATCATGGGCGCATTTTCTGTATTTGAAAAATGAATGTCTTGCGCCAACAATGTTTGCGTTGCTGAAATAAATAGCAGAAATAAGTAGAAGTTAATTTTCATTTTCTGTCAACATTTTAATTAATTGCTGTGGTTTCTTAAAATTACTAAATTAAAAATCTGAAATTTCGAGGGGTTTCTACCTCTCAATAAAAACCGAATCTATAATCGTTTGATAGCTTCGGCTTTGAGTATAAATGTAATTATTGTTTTTTCAGTTATTTCACCAATGTAATAGTTCCCTTTTTGTTTACCACTGTTCCGTCGAGTTGCAAAATGTATAAATTGTAAGCATAAATACCTGAAATTGCTAATTCATCCTTGTAAAATCCATCCCAACATTTGGTAATATCCTCTGTTTCGAAAACTTGCTCCCCCCATCGGTTGTAAACAACAAATTTGAGTTTATCGACACAGTTGCTGAACAAACAAAGAAGTTCGTTTGCAACAGGTCCTTTTCCGTTAGGAGAAAAAATGGTGGGAATAAATGGTTCATTGCATCGAATGTCTACTTCTATGCGGATAGTATCCAAAGTTGTGCATCCAAATGCATCTGTGCCCATTACTACGTAGGTGATTGTTTCTGTTGGATTTGCGATGGGCGATGGGCATGTATCACAACTTAAGCTATCGCTTGGGTACCAGGTATAATTTACTGCACCCGATGCAGACAACTGCAATGACTCCCCCTCAAAAATAGTTGCATCAGATGGAATAACGGTTACATTTGGCATTGGTAAAATAGTAACATTTACCGTTACAACACTATCACAACCAGCTGAAGTAGGTAGAACGAAATTATAACTTCCGCTTTCGTTAAATATTTGTCCTAAATCGTTTTGATAAGAACCGCAAGCGTTAATGTTTTGCTGGCTTGAAGCATTTTGGTTTACTGTAAGATTTAACGTAATTACACTATCGCAACCCGCTACGGAACCTCCACTTAAGGTAAAAACCGGCGTATTAGTGGAACTTGTATATGTATTTCCATCAATCCAATTAAGAGATTCACACACGGTTTGAACATCGATATAGGGCACAAAGTTATTGACACTCAAGTTGAGAGTTGCTACAGAATCACAGCCCTCGATGGAAAATAGATTTACGCTTTGAGAACCTGCAGAATTAAATATGACTCCGTTCCAAGTGAAAGGAAGCTGAACATCACAAATAGCAATACTAGAAGATGACGTATATTGTTGGACTACTTCCAGAATTAAAGTAGCAACAGAGTCACATCCTCCAACACTCTGAAGGTTTACATTTTGATTACCCGAACCATTAAAAACTAAACCGTTCCAAGTATAAGGCAATTGACTGGTGCAAATTGTTTGGTTGGTTGTTGATGATAGCACTTCTGCAACATTTAAATCAAGCGTTACCAATGAGTCGCAACCTGTTACACTTTGAAGATTTACACTTTGTACTCCCGCTTGTGAAAAAACAATTCCGTTCCAATTGTATGGTAATTGACTACTACAAATACTCTGAGAGATGGATTCAGAAGTTGGATTGTTTATGGTTAGATTGATACGAACAATTGAATCGCAGTCTGCAGTATTTTGAAACGTATAAGTGTATGTACCACTTTGAGTTAACACGATTCCGAGAGGATTTGTATAAGGCTCGCAAGAGTTAATTGTAAGATTAATGGTATCGGCCAAACATTCAGCACATGGCACTATTTCGTCAGCAGAATTTATAAGATATTCAGTTCCAGCAGCATCAACTACCCTAGCCGGAAAAGAGTTTGGCGCCAAAGTATTAGTTCCGTTTGCGTACTCAGTCCAAAATTCGGGCACTGTACATGATTCTGCAGGTATGGGAAATGGATTAAAACAACCAAAAACTAGCCACGTATAACCACAGGCAACACATTGCGCTTGGTTGGTTATTGTTGTATTTTGTGATGGAGAATAGAACTCCCAAACATATGGTCCAGATCCACCTGCTACCGTGTATGTGCCATTTGTTTCCAAACATACCGAAAGTGCCGAACAATTATTTACAACAATACTTACTGTTTCACTTCCACAAGGAAGTTGATAAGTTACCTCAAAAACTCCTTCTCCAACCGAAGCTGGATTAAAAAGACCAGATGCGCTTACTCCAGGTCCAAACCACAAACCACCAGTCGTTGCAGATGATAACTGAAAAGGTGCGTCATTGATACACAATCCAGGTACTTCGCAGAGCGCAGCATTACAACATTCTGGCAGAGGCGGAGTGCATGCTGAAACAGCGAAAGACTGAACCCCACCAGTTCGAACATTTCCACCATCATCGGCTGTTGAACCGCAAGCAATTAAGTTTCCATTGGAAGATACTACTACATCGTATACTTTAAAGCTTGTTGGGTAATTACTTAATAAAGATAAACTTTGATCGAATTTGTATACACCATTTGTCGACCCTACGTAAATATTACCACAAGTATCAATATCGATTCCGCTATTTCCAACTGCTGTTGATGTTCCAAAGAATGGAATCGTTGTTACAATATAACTACCCGCAGGAATTGCAACTGTTGTAATAAGATTTCCAGTAAGAATTGCACGTTGTTCTAATCTATCACCACGATTTATATAAAGATAATCGCCATATGTTTTTATAGCTTGAATTCCAGAATTACTCGATCTGAAATTTTCACACTTATAACCAAGCACATAGCCTGTGGAAGTTTTTACATTACTTTCTCCTTCACCACCACAAGCATTCAGATTTTGATTTATGAAACCAATTGTGTCGTGTGTAAGGTAATAATATCTGCCATTCTCAGAGGATGTTAAAGAGCGCACCTCATTTCCCGCATTTATTCCGCCAAGAGGTGGTGATGTTGTTACTTGTAACTCGCTGGTAACTGCACCGGTAGTTGTATTAATTTCGTATATGAAAGGAACTGGTTGGAGAGCACCTCCGGTTCCCCCAACTATCAACTTGGTTTGATCGCAATTGAAGCTTAGACTCCAAAACTCTGTTAAACTAAAAAGAGAACCTGGATTTGGATTATTCCACACAACTGTAGCAGCGGAATTAATTTTTTGAATTGCGACTTCAGTTCCTTGTGTAACGTAGGTATTACCATTTAAATCGGTGGCCATAGTGCCCATCCAATTGGTTGTGTCGTAAGGTGTATTATAAGTCCATTGTAATGAACCAGCCGAATTATATTTAAGCAATTGCATTGGCATTACACCACCAATTACATATATATTTCCTGCTGCATCACGATCACATTCCCATACACAATCCCAATTAGTATTGAAAGATGGAGTTTGAATCCAAGGGTCTATTATAAGCACTTGCGATGGATCCGTATTATTTAATTTAAATGAACTATAGCCAGAGTTGAGCTGAAACGATGAATTTAGTAAAACTGTCGGAGCATCCTTATAGAAACATACTGGCGCATGTTCTGTTAGCAAACCGAATTTTGTTTTGGAAATTAATTGCCCCTCGTCGTTAAGCTTAGTTTTTTTGGATGACTTTAATCGGGCAAGCGAAATATCTGCTCCAGGTTGAATCTCTAGACTGTATTTGAGTCCTCCTTGGGGATGAAATTCATAGATTACATCAATTCCGGGATAAAGATTTTTACAACGTACTTTACGACCAGATGCAATATTGTTTTGATTGACATGATGTCCATTTGCATCTTTAAACCAATAACTATGATGAAATGAATTTACATCTTCCAATACCGTTTCAGCGTTAGGATTTGAACCTATCCATTCATATTCAACAAGATCACGAATCACCTTAGAATCTCTCTTAGAATGCTCTTTTCGTTCTTCTTCAAGCCATTCGCCTGGTTTAGAAAAATCTTTTTTTCTATGTTCTTTTAATTCCTCATTTCTAAATTCGGCAATTTCATCGAATTGAATTTCGCGCATTCGAATAGAAAATCCATTTGAATAAACTAAATAGTCTTCGTTATTTCCATCATATACATAGCGAGGTAACTGATTAGTTTGCGATTTAAAATGATTGAACTGATTTTTATTTTCAACAAAACCTCTGTTTTCAGATGGTGAGTGGTTCCAATTTTGAGCGTCTATTGATGTATTAAAGACTAATAAAAAACTCAAAAAAAATAAACGGTAAGCGTTACCCATATATTTATAAATCGAAATGTAAAATCAAATATAATGGATTATTTTAATTTATCCATAAAATCAATTTTACACGATGAAATCTATAAAGAATGACATTTATAGATTTTTGATTAAAATTTAGTTCGAATTAAATTTCACACAAATCAAACTGAATTATGTGAAATGAAAAAGCCCTTTACGGATTGAAATCCGTAAAGGGAAAACTATTCTTTCGATCTAATTATTATTGTTAGATATCAAAAATTAACTCACATCAATATCCCAATTTTTAAGGACTTTATTCTTCTCATTCACCACACGAACAACATATTTTCCAGTTTGGAATTGTCCAATGTTAATTCCAATGGGAATGGAGGTATTTCCTGCAGGTTGGTTTACATACAATTCAACGGTATTCATTACATTACCCTGTGTATCGGTAATTTGCACAGCTAAATTTTCACGTTCTGGATTATAAAATTGCAGTACACCAGATGCATTAATAGGTCTACCAGAAAACTCCATTTCATCACCACTTGCTGCAGCTTCATATTTAATTTTGTACCAACTTGATTTAATACCTTCGAGCTTACAAATTAAATTTGTTACTTTTTGCTCTGTTAATCTATCATCTCTATCAGAATATATCGAACCAATTTGATGCTTATTCGTAAAATGCCACACGACATTTTGATAGAAACTATTTGAAATTACTTTTTCATCATTCATGGTGTTCAATGTTTTAATTAAAAAATCACTTCCCATTTTAGTTTCTACAAAGTTCAATCCTTCTTTAGGGCTGCCAGCTGAACTATTACCACAAACAGCTTCTACCCAAATATCTTTTTCTT